>JAHHTB010000069.1 GCA_020024855.1 Fusobacterium sp. | reverse complement strand
TTTTATATTAATTATTTTCCAAAATATCTTTCTAATAATCCAGTGAAAGCTTTTCCATGTCTAGCTTCATCTTTTGCCATTTCGTGAACTGTGTCGTGAATAGCATCAAATCCTAACATTTTTGCTCTCTTAGCTATATCAAATTTTCCTGCTGTCGCTCCATATTCTGCTTCAACTCTTGCTGTTAAGTTTTCTTTTGTAGATGCACTTACACATTCTCCTAATAATTCAGCAAATTTTGCTGCATGTTCTGCTTCTTCAAAAGCTATTCTTTTGTAAGCTTCTGCTACTTCTGGATATCCTTCTCTGTCTGCTACTCTTGACATTGCTAAGTACATTCCTACTTCTGTACATTCTCCTTCAAAGTTTGCTCTTAGTCCTGCGATGATTTCTTCATCTCCACAAGCTAATCCTTCTCCTACTTTATGCTCAGTTGCCCAAACTTTTTCTGTTCCTTCAACAATTTCTTCCCATTTATCTGGTCCTACACCACATACTGGACATTTTTCCATTCCTTCATTTATTATTTCCCCACATACTTTACATCTAAATTTTTTCATTTCTATTCCTCCATACTTTAAAAATTTGTAATCATTTCATTTATGTTTTAAGTATACTACCTTTTTCGTATTTTGTCAACAAAAAAATTATTATTTTTTAATATTTTTTAAATTTGTTATTAGTACAAAAAAATAAAGCTATTTAGATAAATATGAAATAGAAAAACTCCAACTCAAAAAGTTGGAGTTATAGATATTACTGTTTTTCTTGATTTTTCTTTTCAAATATAATTTCTATTGGAGAACCTTCAAATCCAAATGCTTCTCTAAGTTTATTTTCAATATATCTTGAATATGAGAAGTGCATAAGTTCTGGATAGTTACAGAATAATACAAATCTTGGAGGAGCAGTTGCAATCTGAGTAGCATAGTTAATTTTTGTAACTCTACCTTTTCTTGTTGGAGGTGGATTCATAATAACTGCTTCATTAATTACAGTATTAAGAAGTCCAGTAGAAATTCTTCTAGTGTATTCTTCATAAATTTTATCTGCTATTCCAAATAATCTTATAGTTCTTTGTCCTGTAAGAGCGGAAATAAATTCAATAGGTGCATATGAAAGGAATGGAAGTTCTGCTAAAAGATATTCTTTCATCTCTTTCATAGTATTTTTTTCTTTTTCAATTAAATCCCATTTGTTAACAACAATAACAATAGGTTTTTTCTCTTCATGAGCAATTCCAGCAATTCTTTTATCTTGTTCAGACAATCCTTCCTTACCATCAAAAAGAAGGAAACAAACATCAGCTCTTTTGATAGCTTTTAATGCTTTTAAAACAGAATAATACTCAAGGGCTTCTTCAACCTTTGATTTTCTTCTGATTCCAGCAGTATCTATAAGAACATATTTCTCTCCTTCAAATTCAATAGGAGTATCAATTGCATCTCTAGTAGTTCCTGCAATATTACTTACAATAGCTCTTTCTTTTCCAGAAAGTTTATTAACAAGAGAAGATTTTCCTGCATTTGGTTTTCCAATGATAGCTATTTTTAATCCTTCTTCTTCTTCAGGCATTTCAACAGTATCAATTAAATCAACTACAAGGTCAAGCATATCTCCAAGGTTAGTTTTATGTTCAGCAGATATTCCAATAAGATTATCAAATCCTAATGCCCAGAAATCATATAAATCTTCTTGTTGATTTTGATAGTTATCAATTTTATTAACACAAAGAATAATTGGTTTGTTTTTCTTTCTAAGATAATAAGCAATTTCTTCATCAAGAGGATTAAGTCCTGCTTTTCCATCAACTACAAATAAAATAACATCAGCTTCATTCATAGCAACTTCTGCTTGTTCTTTTATTTTAGACATCATAAAATCATTATTTCTTGGTTCAAGTCCTCCAGTATCAACAAGAACAAACTCTTTACCACTCCATTCAGTATCTCTGTAGAGTCTATCTCTTGTAACACCAGGCTGGTCATCAACAATAGCAACTCTATCGCCAACTAATTTATTAAATAGTGTAGACTTTCCTACATTTGGTCTACCAACTATGGCAACAATTGGTTTCATTTTCCCTCCTTTATTAAATAAAAATACCTAAGGTAGTTTGTATCTCTATTTAAAACTTTTTTTAGATTTTTTATTAGAATTATTATTATTTTTGTTATTACCTGAGAAAGATTTATTCTGAGAGTTTCCTTTTTTAGAATTTTTAGAAGGAGAATAATCTTTAGGTATAATAATATTTTTTTGCTTTTCTTTTTTCCCATTATCCTTTTCAACAAAAAGTTTTTTATTTGTGAAAGGATTTATTTCTGTGTAATACATAAGTGTTGAATAAGTAGATGGTGTTGGTGTAAAAATTTGAACTTGTTCAGGACTTATTTTTAATTCTTCAGAAGCAAAAGTTTTTAAATCCATCATATCTTTTTCATTGCAACCTGGGTGTGCAGCTATTAAATAATATGTTAAAAACTGTTTTTTATCAAGTTTTTTGTTTAATTTGTAGAAACGATTTTTAAATTCTTTTAAATAGTCTTTTCCCTGTTTTCCCATAAGAGAAAGGACTTTATCTTCAGTATGTTCAGGTGCAATTTTCATTTGCCCAGAAACATGATGAGCAACAATCTCTTCAAGATATTTATCTCCATAATTAGGGTCATCAAGGATAAGGTCATATCTTATACCAGAAGCTATAAAAATTTTTTTAATTCCTTGCACACTTCTTAATTTTTTTAACAAATCTATTTGTCTTTTATGATTTGGTTTAAGAGCAGGGCAAGTTTGTGGATAAAGACATCTTTTTTCAGAACAAGCTCCATGGTTTAATTTTTTAGTACATTCCATTTGATACATATTTGCAGTAGGTCCACCTACATCAGAGATATTACCTTTGAATTTTTTATCTTTTGTAATATTTGTAATCTCTTCAATAATAGATCCTTCACTTCTAGAAGTAACAGTTCTTCCTTGGTGAATAGCTATAGCACAGAAATTACATTCTCCATAACAACCTCTATGAGTAGTGAGAGAATATTTTATAGTATCTAATGCTCTGACGACTCCATCTTTTTTATAGTATGGGTGAACATCTCTTTCAAAATCCATTCCATAAATTTCATCTAAAAGTTCTGATGAAAAATTTGCAGAAGGGGGATTTTGAATAAGCCATCTATCTCCATGTTTTTGATTGAGTCCTTTTGCTGTAATAGGATCACAATTTTTATAGAAAATATTAAACATTTCTATAAATTTATATTTATCATCACGGCATTCTTCAAAAGAAGGTACTGTAATATATTCTTCCCTAGGTTCTTTTGAAATATATGCAAATCCTCTTATATTTTTAATATCTTCTCCATCACGAATTTTTTGTGCAAGTTCAAGCATAGATTTTTCTCCCATTCCATATGAAAGAAGATCAGCCTTAGCATCAAAAATAAGAGAACGTCTTAATTGATTAGACCAATAGTCATAGTGAACTATTCTTCTTAAACTAGCTTCTATACCACCAAGTACAATAGGAATTTTACTATTTTTGAAAAATCTTCTTATAAGTCCAGTATAAACAATAGATGCTCTGTCAGGTCTTTTTGTATTTTCTCCTCCAGGGGTAAAATCATCTTTGTGTCTTCTTTTTTTTGTGGCAGTATAATTTGCAACCATCGAATCGACACAACCAGCAGATACAGCCCAAAAAAGTTTTGGTTCTCCTAATCTTGTGATATCTGTAGGAGAATTGATATCTGGTTGTGCAATTATTCCAACTTTAAAACCATTTTTTAATAACCATTTCCCTATAAGAGCAGAACCATTATAGGAAGAATCTATATATGTGTCTCCTGATATAAGAATAACATCAAGAGAATCCCAACCTAATTTTTTTATTTCTTCAGATGTTGTAGGTAAAAACATTATTAAACCTCACCATATTTTTTTGATTTGCTATTATTTTATCATAAAATCCTAAAAATAGATAGTTTGTTTTGAAAATAGAATTATATAAAAAAGCTCCCAGAAATTTGAGAGCTTTGTATTATTATAAACTTTGAGTTGCTGCCATAAGGAATGGAAGAATTTGTTTTTTTCTAGAAACAACTCCTTTAAGTAGCATTTGGTTATTAATAAGATTTTTATTAAATGCAAGTTCAACAAGATTTGTTTTTTCTCCATAAGCAACAAGGGTTGAATTTGAATTTATGATATCTGTAATAACAAAAAGAAAAATATCGTAGTTGTATGAATTGATTTCATCTTTTATAGCTTTTTCAAATTCAGATTTCATTTTTAGAAGTCCATCTACATCAACAGTATTTACTTGAGCAATAGCCATATTTGTTCCACTCATATTAAATTCTTTTTTATCAAGATTTAAAATTTCAGGTGGAGTATTATTATCAAATGATGTTCCTGCAATAAGCATTTCCATACCATATTTATAAATGTCATCAATTTCAGCTAATTTTCCAAGTTCTTCAGCAGTTTTCTCATCTTTTTTAGTGCAAGTTGGTGATCTAAAAAGAAGAGTATCAGAGATGATAGCACTTAACATTATTCCTGCAATTTCTTTAGAGGGAACAACACCAGCTTCTTTAAATAAAGAATAAACTATTGTAGAAGAACATCCAACAGCTTCAGCTGTAATTTTGACAGGATCATTAGTTTGGAAATTTGCAAATTTATGATGATCAATAACCTGTAAGATTTGAGCATCTTGAAGTCCATCTACTGATTGAGAAAATTCATTATGATCAACAAGAATAACTTTTTTTCTAGTAAAATTAATTAAGTTTTTAGTTCTTATAGTTCCATAAACTTTTCCATCATTATCTATAACAGGGAAATTTGTTTGAGTGGAATCTTTCATGATATCTTTTATCTCATGAAGGAAATCATCTTTTTTGAAACTATAGAAATTTCTATTTTGAAGAATAGCTCCTACAGAAATAGATTGACTTATAAGAGAAATTGTTTTAAATAGAGAATGTTTTACAATCATAATTGCACATTCAGAAGTTACACGTGGACTTATAAAATCATCTTCTTTACAACAAACAATTATAACTTTTGCTCCTGCTTTTATAAGTCTATCAATTCCATCAGCCATAGATGTAGTGATAACAACATCGCCTTTTTCAATAGTATCAAGTTCAGAGATAGCTTTAAGATTTGTAGTAATTTCTCCACTAGGATAAACTCCACTTATAATTTTACCATTAAGTACCTCAATAAGATTTTCATAAGTTGTGCTGTACTTAGAAAAAAGATCTGAATAATCAATTTTTAAATATGTGTTTGCTATATCAGAGATATAAATCATATTTTTTAAATGCCCTCTTTCATCAACAACTGGAAAACTTGAGAAGTTTTCTTTTGTCATAAGTTCAAGAGCTTCTTGAATAGAATCATTAACATTAATAACTTCTTTTTTTACATGAGTAAGATCAGAAATTTGAGCACTTACCGTTTTAAGAAGTTCAGGTTCTTTCATACCAAATTTTTGTAAGATGAAAGATGTTTCTTTATTTATTTTTCCAAGTCTGTATGGGATAGCTTTAACTCCACAGGCATTTTTTAAATACGCAGTTGCGATAGTTGAACATATAGAATCTGTATCTGGATTTTTATGACCAAAAACTAGAACTGGTTCCATAAGTAACCTCCTTAAATAAAAATTTCTTATATTCTAACACTTTTTCCAAAAAAAATCCATAGAAGGTTTTTTAGAATACGAAATAATTGCACTGTACTGAAATTTATTTTTATCTTTCTTTAATTGAATATTGCAATGTAGACGTGATATAATAAAGTATTATTTAAGAAAAGAAATTAGGAGAAAAATTAATGAAAAATTTAAAAAAATTATTTATAACCCTGTGTGTGATTATAGGAGCAGGATGTACAAATCAACAAATTAAACCCAATGAGACATTTAAATATGAAGAAGAAAAATATATTCAAATAGAAGAGAAGGAAATAAAAGCAGGAATAAGAGAAGTTAATATAGAAGAAAAAAGGATAAATAAAGAAAAAAAAGTATATGTAAAAGGAGAGAATAATCTTTTTACAGGAATTTTTTCTATAAGATATGCAGGACATCTTTTATATTTTGAAGAGTATAAAGATGGAGTCCTTGATGGGGACAAAGTTTGGTTTGGAAATGATGGGACTGTTGGGATGAGAGAAAAATATGTGGCAGGAAAAAAAGAAGGTGATCAAATAACTTATCATATAAATGGAAACATAAGATCAATAACACCATATAAAAATGGAAGAATAGAAGGTGTTGTTGAATGGTATGATATAAATGGGCTTCTTGTAGAACAAAATGAAATAATAAATGGAACAGGAAGATATGTAACATATTGGGAAAATGGAAATATTCAAGAAGAGGGAAACTACAAAAATTATAAAAAAATAGGAGAATGGACAGATTATAATAAAGATAAACAAATAGAAAAAGTTATTACTTATTCTAAATCAGGGACAGTTATAAAAACAAGATGGTATAACTAAATTATTTTATTTTTATATTAGGTAGAGGGGATATTTATGAAACTAGTTATAGTTACGGGTTTAAGTGGAGCAGGTAAGACAACAGCTCTTAAAGCTTTAGAAGATTCTGGTTATTTTACAATGGATAATGTTCTTTGTCAGATAGCAGTTTTTTTATTACAAAATCTTGAAAAAGGAAAGAGTGAACTTAATATTGAAAAACTTGCTTTAGGAATAGATAACAGAGCAATCTCATCCTCAAAAGAGTTTATGCTTCTTCTTAATTGTATTGAGAGTTTAAAAGTTGATTATCAAATGATATTTTTAGATTCATCAGATGAGGTAATTTTAAATAGATACAATTTAACAAGAAGAAGACATCCATTTACAGCTCCAACTCTTTTAGAAAGTATAAAAAGAGAAAGAGAAGCTATGAATATGGTTCTTGAAAGATCAACAGTTGTTATAGATACAAGTGAATATTCTAATAAAATGCTTTCTAAAAAAATAAAGGAACTTGCTGTTTCAGAAAAAAAAGAAGAAATAAATATTCATATACAATCATTTGGTTTTAAATATGGCGTACCTATTGATTTGGATTTAATGTTTGATGTTAGGGTATTACCAAATCCATATTATATAGAAGAATTAAAATTAAAAACAGGAAATGATCAAGAAGTTTATGATTATGTTATGAGCTTTAAAGAATCAGAAGAGCTTTACAATAAATTATTAGATCTTATAAAGTATATGATTCCTCTATATAAAAAAGACGGAAAACAGCATCTTTCAATAGGAATTGGTTGTAGTGGGGGACAACATAGATCTGTTGCTTTTGCAAATAGAATTTCTAAAGAGCTTTCATACATAAAAGATATTTCAGTATATATAAGTCATAGAGAAGGAGAGAGACACCACTGGACATAAAAAAATTTAATATTCCTGAACTTCCAGGAGTATATTTAATGAAAAAAAATAATAAGGTTATTTATGTTGGAAAGGCAAAAAACTTAAAAAAGAGAGTTTCTTCATATTTCAATAGAGAGCATGAAGATGAAAAAACAATAAATCTTGTAAAAAATGTAGAAGATATAGAAACAATTGTATGTAATAGTGAGATAGATGCCTTTGTTCTTGAAAATAATTTAATAAAAAAATATTCACCTAAATATAATATTGCTTTGAAAGATGAAAAAACATATCCATATATAAAATTTTCTAAAGAGAAATTTCCAAAAATAAGTATTATTAGAACAACTAAGGCTCTAAATTCTAAGACTGGAGATTACTTTGGTCCTTATCCACAAGGTGCTTGGTTTCTCTTAAAAATACTTATAAAAATTTTTAGAATAAGAGATTGCAATAAAGATATGGATAAAGAAATATCAAGACCATGTCTTAAATATCATATGAAACTTTGTCCAGCTCCC
Source organism: Fusobacterium sp. (assembly GCA_020024855.1). Taxonomy (GTDB): domain Bacteria; phylum Fusobacteriota; class Fusobacteriia; order Fusobacteriales; family Fusobacteriaceae; genus Fusobacterium_B. The sequence continues at coordinate 1,784 of JAHHTB010000069.1, read as the reverse complement.
TGCAAATTTAAAAATATACAAGAGGAGTATAAAGAAAATGTAGAAAATGCTATGAAAGTTTTAAAAGGACAAGGAAATTTTATAATAAAAGAACTTAATAAAAAAATGTTAGAAGCCTCTGAAAATATGGAATTTGAAAAAGCAATAACTTATAGAGAACAAAAAAATGAGATAGAAAAGGCAATAAATAATCAAGTAACAGAGTATGGAAGAGATATAGATGAAGATGTATTTACTTTTGTTATTGATGGAAATATTATTTTTATTTGTGTTCTTAATATGAGAGAGGGAAAACTTCTTGGAAAAATATCTCTAAATATTTCAACAGAAAATAAATTTTATTCAGATATATTTGAAAACATTGTAAGTGAATTTTATTCAAAACATCCAATTCCAAATAATATAATTTTTCAGCCAGAATATATTGAAAATAGGGAGATAATAGAAGAATGGCTAAAAATAAAAAGTGGAAAAAATATATCTCTTCATTTTCCAAAAATAAATAGTAGGAGAGAAGAACTTTTAAATATGGCTTTATTAAATCTTAATAAAGATGTAGTAACTTATTATGAAAAAAAATCTGTAATAGAATCTGGAATGGCAAAACTTCATAGAGTTTTAGGATTAAAAAATTTTCCAAGAGTGATAGAATGTTTTGATATATCAAATATTCAAGGAAAAGATGCAGTTGCTTCAATGACAGTTTCTATTGAAGGGAAAGCATCTCCTAAAAATTATAGAAAATTTAAAATAAGATGTAAAGATACTCCAGATGATTTTGAAATGATGAGAGAAGTTATAACAAGAAGATACAGTAAGCTAGAACCTAAAGATTTTCCAGATGTAATACTTATAGATGGTGGAATAGGGCAGATTAATGCAGCTGGGGAAGTTTTAAAAAAATTAGGAAAAGATAATATTGCAGATCTTTTAAGTCTTGCAGAAAGAGAAGAACTGATATATAAATATGGTGATAATGAACCATTTGTTTTTTCTCATTCAGAAGAGGGATTAAAAATTTTAATAAGAGTTAGAGATGAGGCTCACAGATTTGGAATTACATATCATAGAAAATTGAGAAGTAAGAGAGTAATAAGTAGTGAGCTTGATAAAATTCAAGGAATAGGACCTGTAAGGAGAGAAAAACTTTTAAAGCAATTTGGTTCTGTAAAAAATATAAAAGAAGCAAAATTAGAAGAATTAAAACTTATACTTCCAGAGAAAATAGCAATTTTTCTTTTGGAAACATTAAATAAGGAGGAATAATGAAAAAAATATTTTATTTTTTATTTTGTATTTTTCTTTTTGTAGGATGTGATCACATAGTTTTAAGAAAGGATAAAAGTGAAAGAATAACTTTTAATAAAAATATTTCTCAAGGTGCTTACACTTTATATATGTATGAAATAAATTATCCTAAAAATCAAAAAGATAAAATTGTTTTTATGTCTAGATTTGAAAATTTTTTAAAAAATAGAGATGAAAAGGGAGAGCAAAATGTAAACTTTATTCTTCCAAAAGAGCTTTATGAAGATGTAGAAAGTGTTATTAATGAGGATGGAATAGGAATTGAAAGAACTTTCTTTAAATCAGCTTCTTTTGTAGATGAAAATGATAAGAAGATAATTGATAAAGAAACTAGAAATATAAAATATCCTGTAAATGGTGGAGAAATTCAAAAATATTTAAATAAACAATATTATTATATTCTTTCTTTAGTGAAAAGGGAAAAAGAATATAGAGAAAATTTCTTTTATACAGAATTTGATAAGAGAATAATAATT
>JAHHTB010000068.1 GCA_020024855.1 Fusobacterium sp. | reverse complement strand
CTTTTACTTCTTCAGAACTTTCTATTATTTCCGTTTGAAAATCTATTTCCTCTTCACTAATTTTTTTTATCTCTTCACCCATCTATTCCTCCAATTTTATGCTTTAAATAATCCCCTCTTCTAAAAAACTAAAATGGGAATCCTTTGTTATTATTATATGATCAAGTATATGTATATCCACCATTCTAAAAAAATCTTTCATCTCTCTTGTTATCTCTTTATCCTTTTCAGAAGGCATTACATTTCCTGAAGGATGATTATGAACAAAAACTAAAGATCTAGCATTGTAATACAATGCTCTTTCAAGAATCCTTCTTGGATATATTGCACTTTTATCTATTGTCCCTGTAAAAAGACTTTCAATTTCTATTATCTCATTTGATGAATTTAAAAACAAGACCTTAAATTCTTCATTTTTTGAAAATCCTATGTCATTTCTTAAATAACTAAGAAGTTGATTTTTATTTCTAAAAGATATCTTTTCTTTTTTAGTTTTTTCTTTAAAAGAATAGGCTGAAATATCTCCTATAAATTTTAAAAAAATTGCACTTATTTCCCCTATCCCATCTATATTTTCAAGTTCTTTTTTATCTGCTTTAAATATTTCTTCAATAGTTCCATATTTTTTTATTAATTGTTTTGCAAGAGGTTTGGTATCTACCCTTTGTTTTACAAAGGTAAGAAGTAACTCTATAATTTCATAATCCTGAAGACTTTCATATCCATTTTCTAAATATCTTTTACGAAGTCTTTTCCTATGTCCTATATAGTCTTTTTCTTCCAAGATTTATCACCTCTAATTTTTTTCAAATAAATTATAAACCTCTTGTGGTGTTTTCATATTTTTATAAACTTCCATAGCTGATTTTATTATTGGATAAACTAAAACTGCTCCTGTTCCCTCTCCAAGTCTCATATTCATATCAAGGAAAGGTTTTGCTTCCAATTCTTTTAAAACAATTTTCATTCCAGGTTCTTCACTTAAATGTGTTACAAGAATATAATCTTTTATTAATGAATTTAATCTACAAGCTACAAGAGCTGCAACACTTGAAATAAATCCATCAACAAGAATCATCTTTCTATTTTTAGCTGCACCTATATAAAGTCCTACTAAAAAGGCTATATCCAAACCACCTACATCAGCTAACACTTCTAGAGTATCAAGTTGGAATGTATTGTATTTAATACAACTTTCAAAAATAATTTTTTTCTTTGTTGTAAAATCATCATCTGAAAGTCCTCCACCTCTTCCTACAACTTCTGATATGCTTGATTTTGTCAATGAGTAAAGTACAGCTGAACTTGTTGTTGTATTTCCTATTCCCATTTCACCTGTTGAAAAAATATCATACTCACCCTCAAATTCCTCTATAAATAAAATTCCATTTTCAATAGCTTCAACAGCTTGTTCTACACTCATAGCAGGATTTTTATAAAAGTTTTCTGTTCCATTCATCACTTTCATATTGTAAAGATTAGGATACTCTCTTTTTATTTCTGTCTTCATTCCAATATCAACAACCTTTAAATCTACTCCTAAAGAATTACACATAATTCCCACTGCTGCTGTTTTATTAAGCATTGCTTCTGAAACAATTCTTGTATATTCTATAGGGCAAGAAGATACTCTTTCTTCTACAATTCCATTGTCTGCTGCTGCCACAATATGACACCCTTTTAATTTTATATCTTCAAAAGAATTTTCAAAAATACCAGCTAGTTTTAAAACTATATCTTCCATAACTCCTAAACTTCCAACTGGTTTCATCTTTGAGTTCCATACTTTTTGACATTTATTCATTAAATTTTTATTTAAAACTGTTATTTCTTTAAGACTTTCTTCTAATCTCTTCATATTAACTACCTACTAAATTCCAATATTAAAACCACACAAAACAGGATAATCATTATCTATAAAATTAACAACTACTATGCCACCATTTTCTATTTGAAATTTCCAATAACCATCTAGTTCATTTGAAAATAACCAACTTAAAAGAGAGCAGATAACTCCCCAATGAGTTACCACTAAATTATTTTTACTTTTATCAATTGAATTTAAAAATTCAACAACTCTTTTTTGAAGTTGAAAAGGACTTTCTCCTGTTACATAAGAATATGTTTTCCAATCTTTTTTTAAAAGTTCCATCTCTTCAGGAAATCTTTCCATAACATCTTTATAATTTAGTCCCTCAAATATTCCAAAATTCATCTCTTGAATTTTTTCATTTTTTTCTATTTCAATATTTTTATAATTTACTATCGTTGCTGTTTCATAAGCTCTTATTTGATTACTAGAATAAATTTTGTCATAATCTATTTTTAAATTGATAAGATTTTCACAAGCTTTTTTTGCTTGCTCTCTACCAACTTCATTAATAGGGACGTCTATTTTTCCATAATATAACTGATCTTTATTCATATCAGTTTGACCATGTCTTACTAATATAAGTTTTCCCATAAACCCTCCCTTTAATCTTTTATTTTATATTAAAGTTTTTGTTGCTAATGAAATTGCCGTTGAAATATAGAATCCAAATAATATAAATATTTCTGAAAGTTCTAATACTGCTCCAAGAGTATCACCAGTAATTCCACCTATTTTTCTTTCCATTAATTTAGAAAAATATAATCCTAAAACCATTGTTATTGCTGTTATATTTATTAGATGAAGAGGATTTAATACCTCTAAAACTCCACAACCTACAATACCTGAGAAAAGAAGTGCAATTGCCACAGCAATTAATACACCTGTTTTGTTTGTACTCTCTGCAAAATCTCTCGCACTTCCTGATGGTTTTGCATAAGGAGAAACTGCACAGTTTAAAACTGGATTTATTCTTGCTAAAACAGGAGTAACAAGAATCACTGCTCCAACACTACTTTTTAATCCAAATAATGCTCTTGTCATTCCTAGACTCATATCATTTATTCCTGCTATTAATAATATCTTTAAAATAAAATAAAGAACAAGAGCTATCCCCCCATTTGTTCCTAATCTTGAGTCTTTCATAATCTCAAGCATTTTTTGTTTACTTCTATAACTAAATATTCCATCAAATGTATCAGCAAGTCCATCAAGATGAAGTCCACCTGTAAGAATAACCTCTATTAAAACTATTATTGTAGCTAAAACAAGAGATGTTGGTATATATTTAGATCCTAATAAATAAACTCCATATAATATAGCTCCTATAATAATTCCAACAATGGGAAAAAATTTCATACTTTTTCCTAATTCCTTTGAATCAAATTCAGGATTTGTTGGTATAGGTAATCTTGTCATAAATTTAAAAAGTAAAACTAACCCTCTCATAAAGTAAAAAACCTCCAAAAATTATTTTAATTTTATGTTTAAACCTGAAACGACAAGATAAGCCTCACTAGATGCCTCTGCCATTATTTGATTTATTTTTCCACCAATATCTCTAAAGTGTCTTCCTAAAGGAGTTGTTGGAACAAGTCCAAGTCCCACCTCATTTGATACAGCCACCATATCAATATTATTTTCTTTTATAAATTTTATAAGAGATTTTATTTCAGCTATTATTTTCTCTCTTATAGAATCAACCTCTTTCATAGATATATTATCCCAATCATATTCATTTTCCATAATCATAAGATTAGTTACCATATTTGTGATACAATCAAGAAGAATTACATCATATCCCTCTATATGATTTTTTAATACTCCTGAAAGATTTTTATAATTTTCTATTGTCTTCCAATTTTTTCCTCTTTGTTTTTTATGTTTTTCTATTCTGTCTTTCATTTCATCATCAAAAGGAATTGCTGTTGCAAGATATATTTTATTTTTATAATATTCACTTATAAGATTTTCAGCAAAAGAGCTTTTTCCACTTCTTGCTCCCCCTGTTACATAAATTATTTTTCCCAAAATAATTCCCCTCCTTTCAGTATTATTACCACTGTTTTCTAAGAATAATTATATCATATAATATCCTAAAATTCTCAAAATAAATTAAAAGGAGTTAGAAGAATTTTATTTTATTTAATATTTTTTAATTTTATGATATTATTTTATAACAAGATAATTTTTAAAATTGGAGGATTAATAATATGATAAAACTTGTAGTTCTTGATGTTGATGGAACTCTTACTGATGGAAAACTTTATATAGATAACATGGGAAATGAAATGAAAGCTTTTGATGTTAAAGATGGACTGGCTATAAGCCAATCTATAAAACAGGGAATTAAATTTGCAATAATTACAGGAAAAACTTCTAAGATTGTAGAAAGAAGAGGAAAAGAACTTGGTATTCAAGAGATTGTTCAAGGAAGTTGGAATAAAATTGATGACCTTGAAAAAATCTTAAAAAAATATGACATCACTTTTGATGAAACAGCTTATATTGGAGATGACCTTATTGATCTTAAGCCTATGAAATTATGTGGTTTTTCTGCTTGTCCAAAGGATTCTGTTCATGAAATTATTGAAATTTCTGATTTTGTTTCTACTAAAAATGGTGGTTGTGGAGCTGTAAGAGAAATCTTAGAATTTATTTTAAAAAAAGAAAATCTATGGGAAAATATTATAAATAATTTTTCTGCTACTGAACAATAATTTTATAAATTTAAAGAGGTAATAAAATGTTTCTTATTCAAAAATTTATATCCCTTTTTATTTTATCCCCTGTTCCTTTTATTCTTATTATTTTTTTAATAGGAATTAGTAACATTAAAGATAGAAAATTTAAAAGTGGATTTTTACTTTTTATTATAAGTGGAACTTTATATCTTTTTTCATGTGAATTTTTTGCAGACCCTATTATTTTAAATTTAGAAAAAAGATACCCTATTATAGAACAAGAAAATATTGAAAAAGGAGAAATTTATATTCTTCTTGGTGGTGGAATTATAACTAATACTATTGATGGGAATATCCCCGCAAAAAATGCAAGTATTAGATTAATGAAAACCCTTGAACTTTATAATAGAAGTCCTAAAAAAATATATATAAGTGGTGGTTCTCCACTTCAAAATAAAGAAAGTGAAAGTTCTGTTTACAAAAGAGAACTAATTCTCCTTGGTGTGCCATCAGAAGATATTATAATTGAAGAAAAAAGTAATACAACAAAAGAAAATAGTAAATATATTAAAAAAATGATGATTAAAAATAATATTCATTCAGGAATACTAATTACTTCGGCTATCCATATGCCTAGAAGTATGAATGTATTTAAGGATTCAAATTTAGTTTTTTATCCTGCCCCTTGCGATTTTTTAGCTCATCAAGAAAAACAAAATAATTTTTCATATATGCCACAATTCAAAGTATTTAAAGACTTATATTCAACTTTTTGGGAATATATTGGAATTGGTTATTATAAAATAAAGCACTCTTTATCTTAAAATGGATAGAGAGTGCTTATTTATTAATTATTTTAAAATCTCTTTTATCTTTTTTTTATAATTTTCTTTTACTAACTCTTTTTTTAATTTTAATTCATTCATCTTATCATGGATCTCTTCATACTTTTTTTCATCATTATTAATCATTGATTCATTGGCTTCAGTTCTTAAATCTTTTACCTTTTCTTGAATCTCTTTAAGTTCTAAAAAATACTCTTTTTTTAATATAAGAATTTTTTCTTTTTGCTCTATTGACAGAGAATCTAATTTTCCTTTCTCTTTTAAGTCTATTAGTGGGTCAAAAACATATACATATTCAATAGTTGTTGCAAATAATATATTAATTAACATAATAAATATTATCACTACTATTTTTTTCATTCTCTTCCCCCTTCAAACCAAAATATTATTTTATCATTCTCTTTATAAGCACCATAATCAAGATTATGTTTTTCTAAAATTTCTTTAACTATTGCAAGACCAAGACCTGTTCCTAATTTTCTATCTCTTGCCTTGTCTGCTCTATAGAAAGGAAGCCATATATTTTCTATTTCTTCCTCTAAAATATTTGAAGTATTTCCTATACTAAATCTATTATTAGAGTATCTAATAACTATCTCACCATTCTGTTCTACATATTTAAAGCTATTCTCTATTAAATTTTTAATTACAGAAGTAATTTGTTCTTTATCCCCTATAAAATTTTTCTCTTTAATATGCATTTTTACTATTTTTTCCCCTTCATTTAGATGTTTTGCTCTTTTAACTTCATTTTCTATAACCTCTTTTATATCAAATTTTTCTGAATTAAAAATAAGAAATCCTCTTTCAGCCCTTGAAAGGAATAAAAGTGACTGAACTAACTTATTCATATTTTGAGTTTCTTCCATAATAATATCAAGATAAAAATCTGAAGTTTCCTTATTTGTTGCTATTCCTTCTTTCAGTCCTTCACAATAATTATTTATAATTGCAATAGGAGTTTTAAGCTCATGACTCACACTTGAAATAAACTCTTTTCTCATTTTATCTATCTTTCTTTCTTTTTCTATATCCTCTTGTAACTTTTCTATACTATCTTTTAATTGTACTGACATTATGTTTAAATTTTTTCCCAATAATCCTATCTCATCATTTGAATAGGATTTAAATTCTTGTGAAAAATCTAATTTTGCTACACGTTTTGCTGTTTCTCCCATATCTATAATTGAAGCTGTAATTAATCTCGAAAGAACTATTGAAAGTATATAACCAAAAATTAAAGCTATCAATACAATCTTAAGATGAAAAGATGTTATAATACTTACTGGCTCTTTAACTGAACTAAACGGAGTACTTATTATTAGTAATTGATTTTTGTTATATGAAGTGATAATTGTTAGTTCTTTATCTAAAGAAAAAGATGTATCTATAAGTTTAAATATACTCTTTTTGGGATTAAAAAAAAGTTCACTTATATCCTCTCTTGATAGAGAAATTGCTATATCGTTTATATAACTTTCATTTATTATATAAATTTTTATATTATTTTTTTCTTCAACAGAACTTAAATCTATAAGAGAATGAGGATCTTTTATCTCATTTGCAAGATAAAAAAGTTGATTTTTCTTTATTTTCAAAAAATATTTTTCAAAATACAACTGATTAAAAGCAAGCATAAGTAACATTATCATAGTTATTATTGAAGCTATAAAGAAAAAAAGTTTATTACGAATACTACTCATTCATTATTCCTCCTCAATCTTATAACCTATACCTCTTATTGTTTTTATATATTTCCCTTCAAGTTTTTTTCTTATTCTTTTTATCTGCGAATCAACAGCTCTAATATCTCCGTCATAGTCATATCCCCATAAAGAAGTTATAATTCTTTCTCTTGAAAGAACCTGCCCCTTATTTTTTATAAAGAAAAGTAAAAGTTCATATTCTTTTTGTGAAAGTTCTAAGGAAATATCTTTCATTTTTACATCTCTTGAATCTATATTTATAACTATATCCCCAAATGTTATTACTTCTCCCATATTATGTATTCTTAAAAATGCTTTTACTTTTGCTACAAGAACTTTCATACTAACAGGCTTTACTATGTATTCATCTGCTTTCAATTCATAGCCTTTTAATATATCATCTTCACTTCCTCTTGCTGTTAACATTATCACAGGAATAGTTAAATCTTTTTCTCTTATCTCTTTTAAAAGTTCCCATCCATCTATTTTAGGGAGCATAAGGTCAAGTATTATCAAATCAAATTTTTCTGTAAGAATAAAATCTAAAGCTTCTTCACCATCGCTAGCTTCCACTACTTTAAATTTTTCCCTTTTTAAAAAATCTGTTGCTATTCTTCTCAGCTTCCATTCATCTTCTACTAATAATATCTTTTTATCCATCTATTTCTCCTTAACAATCTTTAAAATAGCTTAGAAATTTTTTTCCTATCTTTATAATTATAACAAAAACAGGAGAGGTTTTCCATTCTTCTCCTGTTTCAATAACTTATTTATCCTTAATTTATAGACAAACATTTTATATTATAAAAATATAAAACATTATTGTTTCTCCTCAATTAATATTTTTTCATCAATTCTTTAACAGCTTCAACTACATCAGCTTTTGCCATTTCAATAGTTTCACCTGTTCTTCTTATTTTTAATTCAACAATTCCTTCAGCTGATTTTTTTCCACAAACAACTTTGAATGGGAATCCAATAAGGTCAGCATCTTTAAATTTGAATCCTGCTCTTTCATTTCTATCATCATAGATAGTTTCTATTCCTGCATCTAAAAGATTATTATAAATTTCTTCAGCAAGAACTGTTTGAGCTTCATCTTTCATATTTGCTGCAATAACGTCTACAACAAATGGAGCTATTGCTGATGGCCATATAATTCCATTTTCATCATTATTTTGTTCTATTGCTGCAGCCATAGTTCTTGATACCCCAATTCCATAGCAACCCATCTCCATTACAACATCTTTTCCATTTTCGTCAAGAACTGTTGCCTTCATTGGTGCAGAATATTTTGTACCAAGTTTAAATATATGTCCACACTCTATTCCTCTTGCAACACGAAGAGGTTTTCCACAGATTGAACAAGTATCTCCCTCTTTAACTGTTCTTACATCAGCAACTATATCAGCTGTATAGTCTCTTCCATAATTTACATTTAAGTAGTGAGTGTCCACTTGGTTTCCACCTGCTGTATGGTTAGAAATTTCTATTACAGATGGATCAGCTATTACTGTAATTCCTTTAGCTTTTAAATCTATTCCATAAGGACCAATAAACCCTTTAAATAATCCTAAAGCTTCTAATTCTTCATCACTTAACATTGTTACTTCAATAGTGTCTATGATATTTTTAACTTTTACTTCATTTACTTCAATATCCCCTCTAATTAAAATCATATAAGGTTTATCAGTAACCATATCTTTATACATTATAGCTTTTACTGTTCTTTCTATTTCAACACCTAAATTTTTAACTACATCTTCTATTTTTGCAATATTTGGTGTAGGAACTAACACAGGCTCTTTTAATTCTTCTTTTGGAAGATTTGTTATAACATTCACAGCTTTTTCTACGTTAGCACCATAGTGGCATGAATCACAGAATATTAACTCATCTTCTCCAGAGTTTGCCATAACATGAAATTCTTTTGAACCTCCTCCACCAATTGCTCCAGAATCAGCATCAACTATTCTAAAATTAAGTCCGCATCTTGTGAATACTCTTGAATATGCTTCTTTCATGTTATCAAATTCTTTATCTAAATCTTCTCTATTAGTTGCAAAAGAATATCCATCTTCCATAAGGAATTCTCTTCCTCTCATAAGTCCAAATCTTGGTCTTCTTTCATCTCTAAATTTACTTTGAATTTGATATAAGTTTATTGGTAATTGTTTATATGAAAATATATCACTTCTTACAATGTCAGTTATAGTTTCTTCATGTGTTGGACCTAACACAAAATCTCTTTCGTGTCTGTCTTTAAGTCTCATCATTTCAGCACCCATTACGTCCCATCTTCCACTTTCTTGCCAAATTTCAGCTGGTTGTAATACAGGCATAAATAGTTCTACTGAACCTGCTCTATTCATTTCTTCTCTTACAATATTTTCAACTTTTCTAAGTGTTTTATACCCTAAGGGAAGATAGCTGTACACCCCACTAGCTAATTTTTTTATCATACCAGCTCTTAAAAGTAATTGATGGCTGACAACTTCAGCTTCTTTTGGGTTTTCTTTTAATGTTTTCACATAATACTTGCTAAACCTCATTTTTTTCTATCCTCCTTAAAATTTTTTCACTGTACTTTATCTTATCATAATTATTATATTTTTTAAAGAATTTTTAATATTTTTCTAAATC
>JAHHTB010000067.1 GCA_020024855.1 Fusobacterium sp. | reverse complement strand
TTTTCAAAATAGCTCTATTTAAAAAGTTTATATTTTACAAAATTATAACATCAAATAACTTTATTACAAACTTTTTTTATTGAAAAAAAAGAAGAGATAATAAATATCTCTCTTTCTTTGTTCATATAATAAGTTTAAAATAGGATTATCTTAAATCTTCCATTGCTACATGATCCATATCAGTAAATGTTTGGTTTTCTCCAACCATTCCCCAAATAAATGTGTAGTTACTTGTTCCTACACCTGAGTGGATTGACCAAGATGGAGATATTACTCCTTGCTCATTTCCAACAATTATGTGTCTTGTTTCTGTTGGTTCTCCCATTAAATGGAATACTCTTGTTTCAGGTTGCATGTTGAAATAGAAATATACTTCCATTCTTCTTTCATGAGTATGACAAGGCATTGTATTCCACATATTATTTGGCTCTAATACTGTCATTCCCATTAATAATTGACAAGATTTACATACTGCTGGGTGAACATATTGGAATATTGTTCTTTCGTTTGAGTTAGCAAGACTTCCTAATTTCACAGGATTTGCTTTTTCTATATCTATTTTTACAATTGGATATGTTGTGTGAGCTGGAGCTGAGTTTACATAATACTTAGCAGGATTTTCAGCATCATCAGACATGAATACTAATTCTTTAGAACCCATTCCAACATAAAGTCCATCTTTTGAATTCATTTTATATTCAACACCATCAACAACTATTTTACCAGATCCACCAATATTGATTACTCCTAATTCTCTTCTCTCTAAGAAAAACTCAGAACCAAGTTCTTTGCTTCCTTCAAGTCTTACTTCTTTAGTAACAGGCATAATTCCTCCAGCAATTATTCTGTCAACATGTGAGTAAGTTAAATTTGCATCATCTGCAACGAATATTGTTTCTATAAAATAGTGTTTTCTTAATTCTTCAGTAGTATAGTGTTTTGAATCTTCAGGGTGATTTGCATATCTTACATCTAATTTCATTTATATATTTCCTCCTAAAATTTTAATTGATTTGATTATTTTACTATCTAACTAGCCATCCACCATCAACTGCTAGTATATGCCCATTTACATAATCTGATGCTTTACTTGCTAAGAATACAATTGCTCCCATTAAATCAAATGGATCTGCCCATCTTTCAGCAGGAATTCTTCCAAGTATTTCTGCATTTCTCTTTTCATCTGCTCTTATTGGAGCTGTGTTAGCTGTCTTAATATATCCTGGTGCTATTGCGTTTGTTTGGATATTTAAAGCTGCTAACTCGTTAGCAAATGCTTTAGTTATTCCAGCTACACCATGCTTACTTGCTGTGTATGGAGGTACAAATTTTCCACCTTGAAATGCAAGCATTGATGCTACGTTGATTATTTTTCCTCCACCTTGTTTAGCCATTATTTTAGCTACATCTTGACTTAGGTAGTAAACTGAGTTTAGGTTGATGTTAATTACAGCTTCCCAATCAGTATCTTTGTATTCTAATAGTGGAGCTCTTCTGATTGTTCCAGCATTGTTTACTAAAACATCAATTTTTCCATAAACTTTTACACACTCTTCAACACAAGCAGTTACTTGAGCTCTATCTGTTAAATCAGCTTGGAAAAAGCTAACTTTTCTTCCTTCTTTTTCTATTAATTCTCTTGTTTCGTCCCATACAGTATCATAAGTTACTACAAATAAATCTGCTCCTGCTTTAGCAAGTGCTACTGCATATGCTTGTCCTAGTCCTGTATTTCCACCTGTTACTATTGCTACTTTTCCTTTTAATGAAAAGAAATCCATTGAAAATTTATCTAACATTTCATTCATTCCATTTCCTCCTTTATAAACTTATTTATATTATATTTTTTATTTCTATATATTTTTTACACTTTTATATATGTAGATTATCACATATGCATTTTGAAAAGTAAATCTTCCATTTTATATCCACATTTTTCTATATCTATTTTTTTATTTCAATTTTTATTTAAAAATATTTCATTTAATAAGTTTATATTCTAAAAAAATAAGAGTTATTACACAATGTTACTATGTAATAACTCTTTTGAAAAAACTATTTTGTTAGAAAGAATAGTTACACAAAATTTTTGTATAACAGTTCTTCATTTTAATATGAATTATCGTTTATTGCTTTTCCTGATTTTACCATTTTTACAATTCTACTTGTTCCAAGTCTATCTGCACCAAGTTCCATAAATTTAGCAGCATCTTCAAATGATGAAATTCCTCCTGCTGCTTTTATTTTTACATTTGATCCTACATACTTTTTCATAAGAGCAATATCCTCAAATGTTGCTCCACCTGTTGAGAATCCAGTAGAAGTTTTTATATATTCAGCACCTGATTCAGTTACAATTTCACACATTTTTATTTTTTCTTCTTCTGTTAAAAGACAAGTTTCAATTATAACTTTTAAAATCTTCCCATTACATGCTTCATGGATTTTTTCTATTTCTTCTTTAACTAAATCATACTTTTTATCTTTTACTAATCCAATATTGATAACCATATCAATTTCATCAGCACCATTTTCTATAGCATCTTTTGTTTCAAATACTTTTACTGCTGTTGTACTATATCCATTTGGAAAACCAATTACTGTACAAATTGGAAGTTTATCTCCAACATATTCTTTAGCTTGTTTTACATAAGAAGCTGGAATACATGCTGAAGCTACATTATAAGTTATAGAATCATCCAATATTTCTTTTATTTCTGTCCAAGTTGCAGTTTGTCCTAAAAGTGTGTGATCAACAGCTGCTAACATTTTATTTCTATCCATTTCTATCTCCTTTTAACTTTACAAATATTCTAAACTAATTTATCAAGAACTGAAGTTCCTATTGTATTTTCAGGCATTTTTAAATCAAAGTTATCTACAATCGTTGCTCCAATAATAGCAAATGTTGAAGCTCTTTCTAGCTTTCCATTTCCTTTCATTGATGGTGAATAAGCTATAAATGGAACTCTTTCTCTAGTGTGATCTGTTCCTATATAAGTAGGATCATTTCCATGATCAGCTGTTATGATTAAAAGATCATCTTGGTTAAGTTTTTCTAAAAGCTCACCAAGTTTCACATCAAATTTTTCAAGTTCCTCTGCATAACCTTTAGGATCTCTTCTATGTCCCCAAAGAGCATCAAAGTCAACAAGATTTACATAACAAAGTCCTGTGAAATCTTTTCCTGCTATTTCTATTGTTTGCTCCATACCATGAACAGAACTTTTTGATTTATATGCTTCTGTTATTCCTTCTGTATCAAAAATATCATTTATTTTTCCAACAGAAATAACATCAAAATTATTATCTTTAAGAACATTTAAAGCAGTTCTACCATATGGTTTTAAGGCATAGTCATGACGATTACTTGTACGTTTAAACTCTCCTTTTTTCTTTCCTAAATATGGTCTTGCTATAATTCTTCCAACTTTCCACTCATCTTTTAATGTAAGTTCTCTTGCTATTTCACAACATCTATAAAGTTCATCTAGTCCAAAAGTTTCTTCATTTCCACAAATTTGAAGAACTGAATCTGCTGAGGTATAAACTATCATATTTCCTGTTGCAATTTCTTCTTCTGCAAGTTCATCAAGAATTTCTGTTCCACTTGCACTTTTATTTCCTATAACTTTATGACCTGTTCTCTTTTCTAGTTCTTCAATTAATTCTTTTGGAAAACCTGTATCTGTAAATGTTTTAAAAGGTTTATTTATATTAAGTCCCATCATTTCCCAATGACCTGTCATAGTATCTTTTCCAACACTTGTTTCATTCATTTCCATAAAATATCCTAATGGTTTTTCTATAGAATTTACATTTTTCATAGGATGAAGATTAGCCATTCCTAGTTTTTGAAGATTTGGTATATTAAAAGTTTCAACACTATCTGCTATATGTCCTAGTGTATCTACATTTATATCTCCAAATTTTTCAGCATCATCCATAGCTCCTATTCCAAGTGAATCTACAACTATTGTAAATATTCTTTTGTATTTTTTCATTGATGCCTCCTTCTTTTTTCTTAACAGAAAGTTTCAAGGGCAATTTTCATCATATTAACGAAAGCTGTCTGTCTCTCTTCTGCTGTCGCCTTTTTTTCTGATGTAAAGCTATCTGATATTGTTAATAAACAAGCTGCTTTTTTTCCAAGAACTTTTGCATTATGAAAAAGTGCGAAACTTTCCATCTCAACACAAGTGCAACCATATTTAGTACTTATTTCTTTATATCCATCTACATTGCTTTCTGTATAGAAAACATCACTTGAATGAATTTTTTCAAGATGAACTGGTATTTCTAATCTTCTTGCTGTTTCCATAATTTTTTCATTAAGTTCTTTATTAGGATAAGTTACATCTTTATCATATCCATTTTGTGTTTTTGCAAAAGATGATTCACTCCAAGCACTTTCAGCTAAAACAACATCAAATAAATCTAGTTTTTCTGAATAAGCTCCAGCTGAACCTACACGAACTATATTTTCTACTCCATATTGAGAATATAACTCATATGAATAAATTCCTATTGATGGCATTCCCATTCCTGAAGCCATTACTGTTATTTCTTTCCCTTTATATTCACCTGTAAAAGCAAGCATATTTCTAACTGAGTTTACAAGTCTTACATTTGTAAGAAAAGTATCTGCTATAAATTTTGCTCTTAAAGGATCTCCTGGCATTAATACATTTTTTGCTATTTCTCCAATTTTTGCCTGATTATGTGGTGTTGGCATATTTTTCCTCCTAATATTTTATAAACTTTCACTTGTGAATGCCATAGGCATTAACTCTTCTATATTCGTTACCAAAACTTTTTCTTCTGTTCCAAGAACTATTGGAGTATCTCTTTTTAAAAGTTCTACTAATACTTGTCTACATGCTCCACATGGAGTAATTAAAGTATTTCCTTGACCTACTATTGCCATACACTCTATATCATCTTGACGATATCCTAACGAATATACATGAAAAAGAGCACTTCTTTCAGCACAATTTGTAAGCCCATAAGAAGCATTTTCTATATTTGCTCCTTTATGATATTTACCATCTTTTGTTTTTACACATGCCCCAACATGAAAGCTTGAATAAGGTGCATAAGCATTGTTCATAGCTTCATAAGCATTTTTTAATAGTTCAGTATATTTTTCCATCTATTTTTCTCCTAATAATTAAAACATTGTAATAAGTCCTACTATCATTGCACTAAGAACACTTACAACAAATCCTCCAATCATTGCTTTAAATACAAGTTTTGAAAGAACTCCTCTTTTTTCTGGGCAAAGAGCTGCTATTCCTGCAATACATATTCCCATACTTGATATATTTGCAAATCCAGCAAGAGATATTGAAAGTATAAGAGCTGTTCTTTCTCCTAGTCCTTGGATAACTTGTCCTAATTGTTGGAATGCAACAAATTCATTAAGAACAAGCTTACTTCCTAAAAGCTGTCCTGCAAGAAGAATTTCATCTCCTGTAAGCCCCATTATAAATCCTAATGGTGAAAATATATATGCAAATATTTTCTCAAGACTTAAAGCTTCTAATCCAACATATCCACCTATAGCTCCAAGAATTCCATTTACTAAAGCAACAAGACCAATTATAGCTATAAGTGACGCACCTATTGCCATAGCAGAGTTCATTCCATTCATAGCTCCCTCTGTTACTGCCCCTATAAGGTTTTCATTATCTCCTTTGTTGTCCATGCTTACTTTTTCAACATTTTTTGCTATCTCTATTTCAGGATAAATTATTTTAGATACAGCTATACTTCCCATTGGAACAAGAGTACTTGCAATTAATAGATATTCCATAGGAATTCCTAGTGCAACATATCCACCTATAATTGTAGCTGACATACTTCCCATTCCTGAAACAAGAACTACCATGATCTCACTTTCTGTCATTATTCCAAGATATTTACTTATAAGTATAGGACTTTCAGTTTGTCCAAGGAACATATTTGCAACAGCAACGAAACTTTCAACTTGTGATGTCCCTAGTATTTTTCCTACACCTTTTCCAATTATTTTTACTATAAATCCTAAAACTCCTAAATAATATAAAGCACCT
The DNA here is from genome assembly GCA_020024855.1 of Fusobacterium sp. Lineage (GTDB taxonomy): Bacteria > Fusobacteriota > Fusobacteriia > Fusobacteriales > Fusobacteriaceae > Fusobacterium_B. Next base: position 3,755 of record JAHHTB010000067.1, on the reverse strand, counting down.
ACTAAAGCAGAAAGAAATATTATATTTCCTAAAACTTGAGTTGCAAAAATAAATCCTGTAGGAGCACCCGCAAATCCAAGACTTCCAAATACAAATGATATTCCGTTTTTTCCATAATCTAAAACTTGAGTTACTACATTAGAAACTTTTGATACTACTAATTTTCCTAATGGGAACTTTACTAATAAAAATGCAATAACAAACTGTACAGCCATAGCCTTTAATACTATCTCTTTTTTTACAGCTTTTCTATCTTTAGAAATTAAATACATAGCTCCTAGTATTATTAATATGCCCAAAACATTTATAACAGCTCTCATCTTTTTTTATCTCTCCTCTTTAATATTAAAAATTATCTCATAGATTCTTTATCTGATTTTATTAAATTACGAATTGCTTCTATAGTTACTTTTATTGCTGCTTCAGTATCATGTACAACTGGATTTTCAAGTCCAAGTTTTTCTCTTTCTTGGTTAGCTACTACTAAAAAAGATGATCCTACACGAACATTTAAATAACTTCCTACTATAAATAGAGCTGCTGATTCCATTTCAGATGCTTTACATCCCATTCTTTTCCATGCTTCCCATTTATTTTCAAGTTCATAACTTACAGGTTTTATTGAAGGCTCATGTTGTCCATAAAAAGCATCTTTACATTGAACAACTCCTACATGATATGTTTCTTCTAAAGTTTTTGCTGCTTTTACTAAAGCATTTGTTATATCTAAATCTGCTACTGCTGGATATTCTATTGGAGCATATTCTTTACTTGTTCCTTCCATACGGATAGCACCAGTTGCAATAACTATGTCTCCACCCATTATTTCTGTTTGCATTCCTCCACAAGTTCCTACTCTTAGGAATGTATCTGCTCCACATCTTACTAATTCTTCAAGTGCAATAGAAGCTGAAGGTCCCCCTATTCCTGTTGAAGTAACACTTACTTTTACTCCATCTAAATATCCTGTATAAGTAACATACTCTCTGCTATCTGCCACAAGTTTTGCATCTTCAAAGTGTCTTGCTATTTTTTCACAACGTTTTGGATCTCCAGGTAATATAACATATTTCCCTACATCTCCTTGTCTTAAACCAATATGATACTGTAATCCTTCTTCTGCATATTTCATATTTCTTACCTCCATATTCTTAGTTTATTAAGTCTTGTCTAAAATTTAATCCTCTTGTTTATCTACTTGTCTACTATTGTATAATATCATGCAAATTGTTTTAATGTCAATCGTTTTTTTATTCTTTTTGAACATTTAATTAAAAAAATAAGACTGTTTGTTTAACTAAAAAAATAAAAAAAACCAGAACATTTTTTTGTGTTCTGGCATACTTTTATCTTTATTATTTTATTCTTCTATCAATTATTATAGAGCCATATTCTACAGGTATATAATGTTTGTTGTAAAGAATAGGGTACTTATTTTTTATATGTATTGTTTCTGCTAAAAGATAAAATCTTTCACTTTTAGATACTGTATACTTCATAGCTGACACATTACCTGCCTCTGAAAAATTTAATTTTAATGAAGAATGTTTTGCTTTTTTATAAACAGTATCTTCTAAATAATCTAAAAGTTGTTTTTTATCAGAAAGCTCTATTCCTGCTTCTGAAATTGTTTCAACTGGAATTGTTGAAAGACTATATGCAACAGTTTTTCCTTCTGATTTATACCATCTATCTACAAAAATAACAACAGGTGTTTTTCTTTCAAGAATTTTTTCTGTATATTCAGATGAAGGTTCTATTCTAAACTCTATTTCAACATCATCTATTTTTTCTGTAATTGCAGAGTAAATAGGATGTTCTAAAGTTTCTAAACCTTTTTCTATTTTTACCCCAGATTTCATTATAAAATTTCCTTTTCCTTGAATATTTTTTATTATTCCATCTTCTTGAAGAAAAGCTAAAGCTTGTCTTAAGGTTGTACGACTTACTCCCATAGTTTTTGCTAATTCTGGCTCTGTTGGAAGTCTACTTTCTTGTAAAAATTCACCATCTTTTATCATTTTAAACAACTTATTATATACCGCTACACACCTTGGAATCTTTTTTATATTTTCATCAAGTTGTTCAATTTTATCCATCTTAACCACACCTTCCCTAATGTTTATCATAAAAAAACTAATTTTTATACATTATATAATATTATACAAGTTATTTCAAGTATAATGTTTAGAAATTAGACTTTATTACTTTTTAAATATATTTTCAACTATTTTAATACAGTCAAACTTTATTTTGTTGAGAATTTTTTATGTATATGTTATATTTTAATTAAATAAAATATTTTTTATAATAAGCACCAAAAATTTTTAAGTTTTTATGGAGGTTATTATGATACAACAAGAAAATAAAATGGGAACTCACAATATTATTCATCTTCTTATAACTATGTCAATACCTCCAGCAATTTCAATGCTTACAAGCTCTTTATACAACATTGTTGACTCTATTTTTATAGCAAGTCTTGGAAATGAAACTCTTACTGCTGTCTCTCTTGCTTTTCCTATCCAAATGTTAATTATAGCTATAGCCGTTGGTTCTGGAATAGGAGTAAATTCATATATTTCAAGAACTCTTGGGGCAAAAAATTATACTTTAGTTAATAATATAGCTTTACATGGTATAATTCTTTCTATTATACACTATCTTTTTTTATCTCTTTTAGGGTTAATTTTTATAAAACCTTTTTTCAGTTTTTTCACTATAAACACCTATATTTTTAAAATGAGTTGTGATTATATATACATAGTAACTTTTTTTAGTATTGGAATAATTATTCAAATTGGAATAGAAAAAATTTTTCAAGCTACAGGAAATACACTCACTCCTATGTTTCTTCAAATAATTGGTGCTATCACAAATATTATTTTAGATCCCATTATGATTTATGGATATTTTGGATTTCCAAAATTAGGCATAAAAGGAGCTGCTATAGCTACTATTTGTGGACAATTTACAGCTCTTTTTTGTTCTTTATATCTTCTTTTTTTCAAAGCAAAAGAAATAAATCTAAATTTAAAAAATTTTAAATGGAACTTTAATATTATTAAAAATATTTATGCTGTTGCTGTTCCATCTTTTTTTATAATTTCTTTAACATCTTTTATGGTAATGGGAATAAATTATATTTTAACAACCATTTCTCTATTAGCTGTTTCTATTTTTGGAATTTATTATAAAGTTCAAACTTTTATTTTTATGGCAACAAGTGGAGTTACACAAGGAGCTATTCCAATAATGGGATATAATTATGGGGCAAAAAATAAAAATAGGCTCCTTGAAACACTTGCTTATTCAATTATTATTTGTATAGGAATAAATATTTTAGGAACTTTTATTTTTTGGATTTTTCCAAAAGAAATACTGTATCTTTTTAATCCTTCAATTGAAATAATTAAACTAGGTATTCCTGCTCTTAGAATCATTAGTCTTAGTTTTCCGTTTGGTGGAATTTGTTTTATATTAGCATGTTTCTTCCAAGCTACTGGAAAAGGTGGTCTTTCTCTTTTAATAACTCTTTTAAGACAATTTATTTTTCTTTTGCCATTGGGATATTTTTTAGGAAATATTTTTCATTTAAAAGGTGTCTGGATATCTTTTTTAATTTCTGATTTAATAACATGTATATTCTCAATAATAATTTATAGATACTATTCTAAAAACGATGAACTTCTAAAATCTTTATAAAGCAAAAAAAGAGAGGAAGAAATCTTCCTCTCTCTTAACTAAGATATAGT
>JAHHTB010000066.1 GCA_020024855.1 Fusobacterium sp. | reverse complement strand
CAACGTTTATTTTAGCAACTGCTGATTTAGTAGCTTTTCTTAATTCAGAATCAGGAATTCCGATAGCATCTTTTATTGTTCCACCATATTTTTTAATCATTTCAACATATTGAGCTGGAACAGCTGATGATCCGTGTAATACGATTGGGAATCCAGGGATTCTTCTTTCTATTTCTTCTAATATATCTAATCTTAATTTAGGGTCATCACCAGGTTTAAATTTGTGAGCTCCGTGAGAAGTTCCGATAGCTATTGCTAAAGAGTCAACTCCTGTTTTGCTTACGAAGTCTTCAACTTCATCTGGATTTGTGTAAATGTGTCCATCTGCCTTAACTTCATCTTCAATTCCAGCAAGAACTCCTAGTTCTGCCTCAACTGTAACATCTTTAGAGTGAGCATACTCAACTACTTGTTTAGATACAGCTATATTTTCTTCATATGGATGGTGAGAACCATCTATCATTACAGATGAGAATCCACAATCTATACATTTTTTTGCAATTTCAAAACTTGAACCATGGTCAAGGTGTAATGCCACAGGAATATCAGAACCTGATAATTTTACATAGTCAACTGCTGCTTTAGCTAACATTGGAACCATGTATTCTCCCATATAGTCCATAGCTCCTTTTGAACATTGAAGTATTACTGGAGAACCCATTTCAGCACAAGCCTCTACAATTGCCATAGCTTGCTCCATGTTGTTGAAGTTGAAAGCTGGTACTGCATAACCATTTTCATTTGCTTTTTTAAACATTTCTCTTGTGTTAGAAAGACCTAGATCTTTATAGTTATAAGCCATAATATTTTTTCCTCCTATGTATAATTTTTACCCACCACAATTTTACCAAAATTTAGAAATAAAATCAATGAATTAAAAAATTATATTTTAATTTTTTTTAATATATGTTTGAAAAATCTTTTCAAACTCATTTTTTTACGAAACATTACAAAAACTTCAGGTACAAGTTCTATAACATTTTCTATGATAACTTTATATTCGCCAAAATGGTTAAAGATTGAGCATTTTTTGCTAATAAGCCATGATAACATAATAAGATTTATAATTCTTAAGAAATTTATAGAAAAATTTTCTAAGGCTGGTTTTGTAATATATACACTAAAAATTTTAAAGACAACTTCTCCCTCTTGAATAGAGAGAATCTGAACTATAAAAGTTCCAAGATATATATATAAAAGCACTCTTAACTTTTTTATGTTATTTAAAAGATTTTTATTTAAAAATATATTAAGGAACAGTTCTACAAAGAAAACTGTTCCTATTATTCTTAAATCATCTAATATTATACTTGTAAAAAATAGAATAAATAGAATACTATTTAGTAACAACTTTTACTCCATTCATGTAAGGTACAAGTGCTTCTGGAATTAAGAATGATCCATCTTCTTGTTGGTAGTTTTCCATAATTGCAACAAGTGTTCTTCCTACTGCAAGTCCAGAACCATTTAATGTGTGAACAAATTCACTTTTGTTGCTTCCGTTTGGTCTATATTTAAGTCCCATTCTTCTAGCTTGGAAATCTTCACAGTTTGAACAAGAAGAAATTTCTCTATATTTGTTTTGAGATGGTAACCATACTTCAACGTCATAAGTTTTAGCAGAACCAAATCCAATATCTCCACTGCAAAGAGATATTACTCTATATGGAAGATTTAATAATCTTAATACGTCTTCAGCATTATCTACCATTTTTTCTAATTCATCATATGAAGTTTCAGGTGTAGCAAGTTTAACCATTTCTACTTTGTTGAATTGGTGAACTCTTATTATACCTTTAACGTCTTTACCATAAGATCCAGCTTCTCTTCTGAAACATGGAGAGTATGCTGTATAATATTTAGGTAAATCTTTCTCATCTAAGATTTCTTTTCTGTGAATATTTGTCATAGTAATTTCAGAAGTAGAGATCAAGAACATATCATCATCTGTTCTATACATGTCTTCTTCAAATTTAGGTAATTGTCCTGTTCCTTCACAAATTTCTCTATTTACTAAGAAAGGAGTGATATGCTCAGTATATCCGTGTTTTTCAGTATGTAGATCTAGCATGAAGTTAATTAATGCTCTTTCAACTCTTGCAGCTCCACCTCTATATAAAACAAATCTTGATCCAGATAATTTAGATCCTCTTTCAAAATCTAATATTCCTAATTTCTCTCCAATTTCCCAGTGAGATTTTGGTTCAAAATCAAATTTTCTAGGTTCTCCCCATCTTCTGATTTCTACGTTTTCATCTTCTGATTTTCCGATTGGTGTAGTTTCACTTAATTTATTAGGAATTGTCATTTGAATATATTTTATTTTTTCATCAACTTCAGCTAATTTTTCATCTAATTCTTTAATTTTAGCAGAAACTTCTCCCATAGCTTTTATAAGTTCACTAGCATCTTCTTTAGCTTTTTTAAGTCTTGCTATTTCAGCTGATTCATTATTTCTTTTATTTTTTAATGCTTCAACTTCTCCAAGTAAGTTTCTTCTCTCTTCATCTAATTTTACAAATTCATCTAAAGTAAGGTCACTTCCTCTATTTCTTAACCACTCTTCTACTTGCTCTCTATTCTCACGCATAAATTTTAAATCTAACATATCTATTTCCCCCTTATTTAGTTAACACATTCCATATTTTTTTATTGATACATCTTCTGCCTTAACACCACAAATATTTAAAAGTGAATTAGGCGACATATTTTCTAAAATTATTGTGATTTTATTATTTTCTTTATCTATCTCATAGTTTTTTATTCTTGGTTTTAAATCTTTAGTTTCTATTTTTCCCTTTTTCTCTTTAGTAAGGATTATTTCATCTTGTCCTAATAGATTTTCTATTTTCTCTAAGGAGGAGCCAGGTCCTTGAATTTCAAATTTCATCTCTTTATATTCCTCAGCTATTGATGTTTTTCCATCAATATCCATCACTTTGGTAAACTCAAAACCTATGACACATTTATTATTCAATCTTTTAAATAATTCTTCATTTGTCATATCTTCCCTAAGTTCAATATCCATTGCTTCATTAAAAGCTTCCGTCCCCAAAGAGATAGGATTTCCCAAAGAGATTTTTGGTCTTGGGTGAAATCCTTGACTAAATTTTACAGGTATTCCACTTTTTCTCAAAATTCTGTCCATAAATCTCAAAAGGTCTAAGTGAGAAATATATTTCATTTCTTCATACTTGTTAAAAAACAATCTTTTCTTCATCTTAATCCTCTCTCGTCTTTTGATACTATATATTGTATCACGGAATAGAATTTTATTAAATAGAAATAATAAAAAAAATGGTACTTTAGTAAATTTTTTTTATTTTTTTAGAATTTATTGCTTATTTTTCATATTTTTTATATTATTACAAGCAGAAAATATTTTTTATTTATCTTTTTTCCATAAAACTATTCTTTCTTATTAAGAATAAAAAAACTACTATAAATTGTTTACTTTTATGCCTTATAGTAAACTTATTTACAGTAGTTTTATAGAAATATCTTACTCTATTTTATAGACCTTTAACTAATCTAAATTATAAAAATTATTTATTCATTTCATTTTCTAATTTTTTAACTCTCTTTAATAGTTCAGGGAGTTTTTTTAATCCAGCCTGAATTTTTAAATTTTCTTGTAAAGGAACAATAGGGTGTCCACCAAGAACTTGGTTATCTTTTACGTTTCCTGTAATTCCAGATTTAGCAGCTATCATGATATTGTTTCCTATTTTTATATGTCCACCAACACCAACTTGTCCACCTATTGTTACATTATTTCCTATCTCTGTACTTCCAGCTATTCCAGATTGAGATGCCATTAAGAAGTTTTCACCAATTATAACATTGTGTCCTATTTGAATTAAATTGTCTAGTTTTGTATATCTTTTAACAACAGTATCTCCTATTGCACCTCTATCAATAGTTGTATTTGCTCCAACCTCAACATCATCTTCAAGAACAACTCTTCCTATTTGCTCAATTTTTTCATTGTTTCCATTTACCTTAACAAATCCAAAACCATCAGCACCAATAACTGCTCCTGGTTGAATAACAACTCTTTTTCCTAATTCACAAAATTCTCTTATTGTTACATTAGGATATATTATACTGTCATCACCAATAACTACCCCCTCACAAATAGTTACATTAGGATATATTTTTACATTTTCTCCTATTTTTACATCATGTCCTATATATACATGAGGTCCTATTTCAGCAGTTTTTGCAATTATAGCAGAGTCCTCAATAGGTTTTTCCATTTTCTTTAAGCTCTTTTTAAAGTATCCAAGAAGTTTTGGCATAAGTTTTCTTGGGTCCATCTTTGTTACTATATAAGTTTTTCCAATTTCAGGTAAAGGAATATCTGGAACGATTATTACCTTAGCCTGTGTTTCGTTTAACTTATGTAAAAATTTTTCATCTGAAGCAAATGTAAGCTCATCTTCCTTAGCTTGAAAAAAAGGAGACAGACCTCTTACAATAAGATTGTTGTCCCCTTTTATCTCACTTTCAAGAAGACTAGCTATTTCACTTATTTTATAGCTCATAGCTAATTCCTCCTAATATTTTTGACTATTATTATTTAGTCTTTTCCATTTCTTGTAAAACTTTTGCAGTTATATCTGTTCCACCAAATCTTACTGCTCCAGCTTCAAATACATAATCATATTTATCTGCTTTAGCTACTTTATCTATAGCATTTTTCATTGTATTTTCAACTTCTTGAAGTCTTGTATTTCTCTCTTTTTCAAGTTTCATTTGAGCATCTCTTACAAATTTATCTAATGCTTTTGCCTTATCTTCAAATGCTTTCTTTTCGCTATCAGTTACTTTTGTTCCTTTAGCTTGAAGTTCTAATTGAAGTTTTTTAAGTTCAACTTGCTTTTGATTTAAAGTGTTATCTAAAGAAGCACCTTGTTTCTTTAAGTTTTCTTCAATAACTTTTGTCTTAGAATATTTATAGAATAATTCTTGACTGTTTACTACTCCTACTTTTGCTGCAAAAGCTGATGCTGACATAACTGCAGCAAGTGCTAAAACTGATAATTTTTTCATTTTGTATCCTCCAAATTTCTATAACCATATAAAATAGTTATTAATTTATTTTATTAGAATGATTGTCCCATATTAAAGTAGAACTGCATTCCTTTTTCTTTGTCATCATTTAATGGCCAACCAAAGTCAAATCTTAAAGGTCCCATAGGTGTATTAATTCTAAGTCCAACACCAGCTGACATAGCTATTCCACTTGGCATTTTCTCATCAGCATTATCTCTTGAGAAATAATATCCTTGGTCAATTCCTTTATAATCCCATGCTCTACCGAAATCAAAGAATAACACTCCACCTAGAACGTCGTTAAACTCTGTTCTGTTTTCTATTGTACCAGTGAATTTTCTAGTTCCTCTAAATGTTCCACCATCATATCCTCTTAAAGTGCTACTTCCACCAATCCAGTATCTTTGAGATTCTTTTGTTGAATCTGATTGAATTCCAAATACTGCTCTATAAGCAAATGTATTCTTTTTAAAGAATCCTTGATGATATTTTCTAAGTTCTAATGTTGTATTTGTAAAGTAATCTGCATTTTCACCAGAAGCATATCCTCCCTCAACTTGCCATCTAGCATACTCTCCTCTTGTAGGATTGAAATAGTTATTTCTAGTGTCATAAGTTATTGATGGGAATAAACTCCATAGATAATACTTATCTTCATAATATTTTACAACTTTTCCATCTCTTGTAACATCACCATTTCTATATTGATCATCTGGTTCAGTTGTTACATTTTCAATTTTTGTTCCAAGTCCAATTCTTACATTTCTAGTTATACCTTTACCAACATTTACTCTAAATCCGTAAGTATCAATTTTATTAAATGCTCTACTATCGTCATTTTCATAACCGTTTTTGTATAAGCTCCATCCCCAAGAAATTCTATCTGTGTCTTTTATCCATGGGTCTGAGAAGTTTAATGATATACTACTATAATCTTCATCTGATTTTTCATAGTTAAATGATGCGTTTTGACCTTTTCCTTTCCAGTTTGTTTCCTCTAGTGATAACATACCCATAAGTCCAAGTTCAGAACCATAAGAAATAGCTCCTTGAAGTCTTGCTGTTCTATCTTCATCTACTAAAAGTACTATCTCTTTACCATCAGAATCTCCTAAAATATCTCTTGTTTCATACTTAACATTTTTAATATATCCAAGTCTTTTTAAGTTTTCTTCAGTTTGATTGTATTTTTTAATATTAAAAATTTCTCCAGCTTTAAATTCAATCTCTCTTTCAATTACATAATCTTTAGTTTTTAAAAGATTATCTGTTGCCTGTCTTCTATTTCCTTTTTGTTTTGTAACCATTTTTTGTAATTTAATATCTCTTACAATTCCTTCTGTGATATAAATATCAAGTCCATAAGAATTATTTAATCCAATATCAATTACTCTAGCAAGAACGTAACCATCTTTACTATACTTTTGAATTATTGCTTCTCTATCTTTTCTTAATGAATTAAAGTTTAAAGTTTCGTTAGGTTTTGTCTCTAACATTGCTAGTATTTCGTCAGTTGAATAAACTGTGTTTCCTATGATGTTTATTCCTGTAATTGTTGGGTTTTCAGTTACATAATAAACAACTGTTACCCCGTTTCCATTTTTTGTAACATCAGGTACAACTTGTGAGAAATATCCTGATTCACCTAGGTTTCTATATCCCTCTGTAACTTTCTTTTTAGAGAAATATCCACCTGTTTTAATAGGAATATATTTTAATATATCTTTCTTTTTCATAGATATATTTCCATAAACTTCAACGCCTTTTACGATAACACTTTTATCTATCTTATCTCTTTCAGACATTGGAATTATTCCTGCTTTTGTTAATAATTCTTTAGTATCTCTTTTTTCTCTTATGTCCACAACAAGTTTTATACCTTCGTTATAATATTGTGGATATAATGAAACATTTCCAACATAATCAAGTTCTTTGATTTTTTGGTAATCTGCCACCATTTCCTTAGCAGAATAATTGTCTCCGACTTTTTCTTTCATTACACTTAGTATTGATGCTTCAGGTATTTCTTGGATATTTTCTACTACAATTTTTTCAATCTTGTAGTTAGTATCACTACTACCATAGGCAAATACTAGCATAAGAAAACTTAATAAAATCGTTAGCTGTTTTCTCATTCTAATCCTCCATTTTAAAATTAAAAATCAAATCTCTTTTCAAACTTTAATTCTGTATAGTAATTCATGTTACTTCCTTTTGTATCTAAATCTTCTCTTAATCTCTGCACACCAACTCCCCAAGATATATTTTTATTAAATCTATAATACATATTTATATCGTAATCAGCAACCCCATAATTATAACTATTATCATTTTCTGTTCCATTTTTGTTTGATGGGTCATTCATGAAATTTGCCTTTACTTTCCAAAAAAGTTTATCCTTATAAATAGGACTTTCAGCTTCTATAAAAGCACCAAAAGACATTGTTGATTCATCTGTTGCTTCTTTTTTCTTTTGTTCAGCAAGAATACTTGATCTCACTCTTAAATTAGAAAAGCCAATTGCTCTTAAAACATCTACAATCGGACCAAGAACAACATCTGTAATCTGTCCTCCAATTATATTTGTTAAAAGAATAGAAATATCATTATTTCCTTCACCAACACCTTCTCCACTAAGAACACTATCAAGACTATTAACTGATACTTCATTTCCACTTCTGACAGTGAAAATCATTCTATTTAATGGACCATCAAGAGATATTTCTAAATTTTTATTATTAATTATAGAACTCGTTGTAAATGTTATATTAGGATTTATATCTGGAATATAGCTATTTCTATCATTGAAAAGAACAATAGCTCTATCTATAGTAAACTTATTTCCATTCAAAATAAATTCACCATCTTTGATGCTATTTTCACCTAAAAAGTTTAATCTTCCCAAACTTCCTGTTAATTTTCCTTGTCCAAATATTGTTCCTTCGATATTTGTAAGAAAATTAGTAATTTTCTTAACATCAATTTCTATCCCCTTATCAATATTAAATCCAATATTTATTTTTAAATCTGAACCTGATTTACTATTTCCTGAAAAACTTTTTGTATTTTCCATAAATATTTTTTCAGCTTTATTTTTATTGAAAAAATCTTTTATAAAGTTTTTAACAATAGTAACAATTCCAAAATCTTTTTCTAAAATCTTATTTACTTTTCCTTCATTTATTGTAATATTTCCAAAAACCATATTATTTTGGAAGGATAACCTTGTATTAAAGTTAATATTGAAATAATCTTCATAAGAATATTTTATTCCTCTACCATCTAAAACTAAATTATAATCTATTTCATCAAAATTTTCATCTAATAAATGACTAACAGCTCTTTCAGCATCAATATAACCCTTGATATTTATAGAACCATCATTTAAAATTCCACTAAATTTTTTTATACTTAGTATACCTTTATCAAATACAAAATTTCCATTTGAATTATTTAAATCTACTCCATATTTCTTAGAATCAATTTCAAAATTATTAAGTTTTATTTCTCCCTCAGGAATCATTTCTGTAAATATAAGATTTAATTTTCCTTTTCCAGCTACCTTATCTACATCATAAGGCTTTAAAAATGCTGTAAGGAAACTTAAGTCTATATCTGATGAAACTAAATTAAACTTATATTTATTTTCTAAAATATCATATTCACCTGTTGTTTTTATACTATTATTAAAATATGAGGCTGTGAAATTATTTAAAACTAATTTTTCTTTATTTCCTGATAAATCAAGCCCTATTTTATGAAGAATCGTTCCATTATATGATAATTTTCCATCAGAAGCTTTTAAATAATATTCTATATCTTCAAAAAGTCCTTCTATCTTTCCTTCAACAGAAATTTCTCCATCAACACCACTATTTTCTAAAATATATTTTGGATAAACTAATTGATTTGGAATAGAAAAACTTAAAAATTTATCTTTTATATTTATAACTCCATTTGTTTTAAGAATATTTTTTTTATCATCAAAAGAAAGAATATTAATATCTTTAAAATTAACTAAATCATTATTATAGTTTCCACTAAAATATATATTAGGAATTTTATTTCCTTTTAGATATATTTCATTTATAGAACCTTCAAACTCTCCATCTATCTTATTTTCTTCATTTATCGTTCCAGAAGTTACACCTATGATTCTTAACTTTCCACCTATAATATATTCACTAAATAAGCTTTCAAATATATCTATGTGATAACTTCCTATATTTTTATCAAGATAATATTCAAAGTCTAATTTGTTTTGATTTATTTTAAAATCATCAGCATAGACTTTATTTTTCAAATAGTTTATATCTCCACTAAAAGAAATAAATCTATCTTTACCTAAATCTACACTTCCTTCTTTTATTGTAATTTTACCATTTAAATCATCTAATTTACCAAAAATATGCCCATCTACTACAGGTATTTTGTAGTTTATTTCACCTAATTTTACAATATCTTCATCTATATCTCTACCTTTTATAAAAAGATCTAATTTTGAGTTAATTATACTGTAATTCCCATTTAATGTCAAAAATTTATTGGATACATTTAGAATATTTAAATTATCATCTGAATACTTTACACTGACTTTAAATCCGTTTATTTCAACTGTATCTACTTTTACTTTACCAACTTCTCCTTGATAAATAACAGAAAATTCCTTATCTTTTTTTAGTGTCACTACTCCTAAAATATTGGCTACTTTTATCTTTTGTTCTTTCAATTCAATTCCAATATTATCAAGTAAAATTTCACCATCAATATTTCCATTTTCACCTTTTACATAACCTTCAAGAC
>JAHHTB010000065.1 GCA_020024855.1 Fusobacterium sp. | reverse complement strand
TATTATCAGAATATAAATTAAAAATAGTATCTTAAAAAATTCATAAAAAATTTTTTTCAAGAATATAATTAAACTTTAATCAATTGTCATCTTAAATAGAAAAACATAATTTAATGCTTCTATTAAAATAATTTTATAATAGAATTTTAAGGACATAGCATTATAAGAATTGATTCCTATATTCAAGAGGATCAAATTATTTCTGTAATATATTAACCTTCTTTTCCATAAAAAATAGCCTCCTATGATTTTTAATTTTATCATAGAAAGCTATTTAAAATATTTATTATTTTATTCCAGACTTTTCTTTATACTTTCATTTTTTCCAAGCAAAAATGCACGAGCTGCTTTTTCACTTGTAAATTCAAGAAGTTCTTTTACATCTTTTATTGCTTTGTCTAAATCCATTGGTTCATTTATTATATCTAAAACTAAATCTATTCCATTTTTATAAATTTCTTCAAGATTTCTTGCCGAACTTCCAACAATGGCTATAACGGGAATATTATATTTCTTAGCCATTTTTGCTATTCCAACAGGAGCTTTTCCACAAACAGACTGATTATCTATTCTTCCTTCTCCTGTAATTACAAGATCGGCATCTTTAAGGATTTCTTCAAGACCTATTAGATTCATAATCTCCTCTATTCCTTCTTTAAATTCAGCTTGACATATACTTAAAAGAGCATATCCAAGTCCACCTGCTGCTCCACTTCCTGGTTTAGAAGAATAATCTCCCCCTGATAGCTTATCAACTATATTTCCATAATTTCTTAAAATGTCATCAAGTTCTTTTACATTCTCAGTACTTGCACCTTTTTGAGGGCCAAATATGTGTGAAGCTCCGTTTTCACCACATAAAGTATTACAAACATCCGATAAAACTATTATTTTAGATTCAAATATCCTTTTATCAAAATTAGATAAATCTATCTTTACTAATTTTTTTAATTCTATTGGAGTATATCCTATTTCATTTCCATCACGGTCATAAAACTTAGCTCCTAAAGAGGCAAGCATTCCTGCTCCACCATCATTAGTTGCACTTCCTCCAAGCCCAATGTAAATCTCTCTTATTCCTTTATCAAGGATAGATTTTAAGACTTCACCTACTCCATATGTACTTGCTTTAAAAGGGTTTAATTCATCTCTTTTTATAAGATTTATTCCTGAAGACTCTGCCATTTCCATTACAGCAATATTTTCATTTATCATTCCATATTTTGCATTTACCATTGTTCCTAAAGGACCGTGAACTTTTTTAAAGATATATTTTCCTGAAGTAGAATCAACTATGGCCTCAACAGTTCCCTCTCCTCCATCAGCAATAGCAACTTTTTTTATAAAGAAATCTTTACAGACATTATTTATTCCTTTTTCTATATATTCTGAAACTTCTTTTGATGTTACACTTCCTTTAAAAGAGTCAGCAGCAATAACTATTTTCATTTTTTGTTTCAACTCCTTATTATACTGAATTATAAATTACACCATATCTACTATTTCTTCTTCATCAAGATAAAGATTTATTCCTTCTTTTTCTTCTTTTGTTCTTAATAATCCAAATTGAATTGTTATAATTGCTGCTAATCCTAAAGCATATTGATAATAATTAGCTCCTAAAATAGCAAATGGAGACAAACCAGTTAATGTACAACAAAGTAGCATTTGTCCACCATGTGGGATAATACCTTGTACTACACAACTAAATATATCTAACAAACTTGCGACTCTTTTTGGAGCAATATTATATAATTTAGCTATTGTTTTTGTTAATGGTGCTGCAATAATAATTGAAATTGTATTATTTGCTAAAGAAGCATCTATTAATCCAACTATTGCTGCTATTCCATATTCTCCACCTTTTCTACTTTTAATTCTTCTTTGTAAAATATTAATTAACCAGTTTATTCCACCATATTCTTTAACAATTCCTGTTAATCCTCTAATAAGCATTGCAATAATAACTAAACTAAACATACCTGACATTCCACTAGTTACTGCTTGAGCAAATGTTATTATATTTAAAGTACCAATAGCCATTCCTATAATTCCTGAAATTATAGTTCCACCTAAAAGAACAACTATAACGTTTACTCCCATTATAGCTGTAACCATAACAGCAAAATATGGAAATATTTTTATAAATTCATATTCAAAATTTCCTTCAAGAGTACCTTCTACTCCGACAAAACTATATAAAACCATAGCTAATATTGCAGCTGGTAGTGCAATTATAAAGTTCATTTTAAACTTATCATTCATTTTACAACCAGCACCTCTTGTTGCAGCTATTGTTGTATCAGAAATAATAGAAAGATTATCACCGAACATTGCTCCACCCATAACTGCTGCTATTGCTACTGCAGATGATATATTTGCTTTTTCTGCAATTCCTATTGCAATTGGCCCAATAGCTGCAATTGTTCCCATAGATGTTCCCATAGCAGTTGCTATTAGAGCTGAGATAGCAAATATTCCTGCAAAAATAAATTGTAGTGGACATAAGCTAAGACCTAAATTTACTGTAGCATCTACTCCACCCATTGCTTTAGCAGTTCCAGCAAATGCTCCAGATAAAAGGAATATTAAACTCATTAATGTTACTCCTGGATCTCCTGCATTTTTGGCAAAAACATCAACTTTATAATCTAATTTTTCTTTTCCCATACAAAGAGCTACAATAACAGCAACAACTAAGGCTGCTTCTCTAGGTATTTGTTTAAATGGAGAATCTACTCCCATAAAAGTAAATAACATTCCTGAACCTAAATATATAAATAAAAATACAAAAAGTGGCATAAAAGCTAATAAACCATAATCTTTTTTATCTCTTATTTCATCCTTACCCATATGCTTCTCCTTTGTTTCTTTATTTTAATTTAAAATTATTTATTCTATTTGTAAAAATGGGCAATTTTTTGCCCATTTTTACTAAACCTCATTAAATTTTACTTTTATTTTAAAGAATCTAAAGCTTGCTTAAAATCTTTTATTAAATCTTCTATATCTTCTATTCCAACAGAAATTCTAATAAGTCCATCTGTTATACCAGCCGCTTCTCTCACTTCTTTTGGAACATTTGAATGTGTCATACTTGCTGGATGTTGAATTAAAGTATCTGGATCTCCAAGACTTACAGCTATTGAAGCTATTTTTAGATTATTAACTAATTTTTTTCCTGCCTCATAACTAGACATTCCATTTATGTCATCTTTTAATTCGAAAGAGAATATTCCAGTAAACATTCCATTCATTTGCTCTTTAGCTAATTCATAATAAGCACTAGATTTTAAACCTGGATAATAAACTGCTTTTATTAATGGTTCTTTTTCTAAAAATTCTGCTAAAGCTAATGCATTTTCGCAGTGTTTTTTTACTCTTAACACAAGAGTTTTTAATCCTCTTAAAATTAAATATGAGTTAAATGGGCTAGGAGGATTTCCACATATTTTAGTAACTCCTGAACCTTTTATTAAAGCAATGTCCTCTTTTTTACCTATAACTACTCCACCTAAAACATCTCCATGACCATTTAGATATTTAGTGACACTATGAAGAACTATATCTGCTCCTAATTTTAATGCAAATTGAATTGGAGGTGGAGCAAATGTACTATCTACAACAACACGTACACCTTTTTCTTTAGCAATTTTAGAAATTGCTTTTATATTTGTCACTTTCATTAATGGATTAGTTGGAGTTTCAAAATACAACATTTTTGTTTTAGGAGTAAAAGCTTTTTTTACAACTTCTAAGTCTGAAGTATCTACAAATGTTACATCAATTCCAAATTGAGCAAGATTTGTTCTCATTACTACAGAAGTTCCACCATAAAGAGTATCTCCACATATAACATGATCTCCTGTCTTTAAAAAAGCAACCATTACCGCTCCTACAGCTCCCATTCCAGAAGCTGTAGCAATACAATCTTCTCCGCCTTCAATTATAGCCATTTTTTCTTCCAAAGCTCTTGTTGTTGGATTTCCACCTCTTGTATATGTATATCCAGATATAGATTTATTAAATTTACCAGTACCTTCTTCAACTGTATCAAAACAAAAAGTTGAAGTTTGATAAATAGGAGTTGAAAGAGCACCAGTTTCAGGATCAAAGCTTTGTCCTGCATGAACAACTTTTGTTGTAAACTCAACTTCATCAAAATTTATTTTACTCATTTTTTCCTCCTTCTTACTATTACAATTGTTTATATACTTACTATTTTCCACTTAAATTTTTTTTAACTTTTGCTTCTGCAACACTTATTTCGCTTTCAAAAGCTTCTTTCTTTAATTCTTCAAAATGTTTAAGATCATTTTTCATTTCAGCTTCCCACTCTTTAGCAAATTCTCCATTCTCTATTTTATTATATTGTTCTTCTAAAAATTGTCTTATATATGAAGAATCTACTTGTTTAAATCTAGAAATTTGACCATATTGGCTTGTTCTTGAATGTAAAGGCAATTGTTTAAATAATCCCATATCTGCCATTTTTTCCATCATTATCATAGGTTCTTTTGATAGATATAATTCTGTCAAAGCAGCTTCAACTGGATGTCCTTTTTCAATATATAATTTAAAGGCTTGATCTATTACTGTCATAATAAGAGGCCATACAGCTTGTTCAGACATTAAATCTAGGTATGTTTCATCATTAAAAGTTACTTCTATTGCTCCAGCTTTAGTAGATCCTAAAGCTTTTGCTAATCCTACTGCAATTTCTTTAGCATCTCCTGTAGCATCTTGATTAACAACTACAAATGTAGGAAAACCTATTCCCATTTCATAAATTTCACGTACACCTTTTCCTATCATACGTGGTGCAACCATTATTATATTAAGTAATTTGTCTGGTTTTATATATCCATAAGTAATATTATATCCTGAAGAAAAATTAAGAGTTGATCCAGGCTTTACATAAGGAGCTATATCTTTTTCATAAACTTCCGGAGCTACCTCATCTGGTAAAAGAATAAATAAAATATCTGCTTTAGCAGAAGCATCGGCAATTGAATATGTTTTAAATCCATCTTCATTAGCTGTATCCCAAGATTCATCTCTTCTACTTCCGATAATTATTTCTTTGACACCAGAATCTCTCATATTAAGAGCTTGAGAACGTCCCTGATTTCCATAACCTATAATAGCAATAACTTTATCCTTTACAAAATCAATATTCCCATCATTGTCATAATAAATTTTACCCATTTTTCCTCCTTGAAATTATAATAATATTTTCTTAACTTCTATATACTAACATCATCTCAAAAACTGATATCAGACATCAGATGTCTTAAATTAATTAATATATACCATATTTTTCAAGAAACGTCAAGATTTTTTCGCTTTTATTTAAACTTTTTTATGCTATATGTTTTATTTTGATGCTTTTTATAATGTTATACTCCACATTTCTACACTTTCTTTTATGCATTTTTTTATTTTCTCCATATTTTTCTCTTTTATTCCTTCTAATATTATTTCATGATCATTTAAAGCATGAAGAGGATTTTTTTCAAGAGCTTTTTCTATTCCTTCTTTAAAAAGCAGTAAAATAGCTTCTCCAAGACTTATTACAATGCTATTATGTGTAGCTTTTAAAATTAAAGTATGAAATTCAATATCATCATCTGCTGATATTGTTTTATTATAAACTTTCTTTTTAAAATCTTTTAAATTTTCTTCAATTTCCTTAATTTCTAAATCTGTAATATTATATATAGCCATTTCTGTATAAGCAATTTCTAACATTTTTCTAAAATCAGCAAATTCATCCTTATTTATTTCTTTCATTAAAAGTTGGTAAAATAACACATTCATAAAACCTTTGCTACTACTTTCAGATAAAATAGTACCACATCCTCTTTTAATTTCTACTATTCCTACAGCTTCTAATATTTTTATAGCTTCTCTTACACTTGATTTACTTACATTTAGATATTCTGTCAATTCATTTTCTGTTGGAAGAGTATCACCAGGAAGCAAATTATTCATTAAAATAATATTTTTTATTTCTTCAATGATTTGCAAAGGTAATAATTTCATTTTTTCTCTTTTCTTAATTATTTCTTTCACTTTTCCTCCAATTTTTTCTTATTAATAAATTATATTATTTATTATAATATATAATCTAAGAAAAATCAAAAGAGAAGTTTGCTATATAGTATTTACTTGTTCATAAAATTCTAAAATAGATTTATTCAAAATTTTTATAATTTCATCTATTTGTTTTTTAGTTATATTTAAAGGAGGAATAAATCTTAAAACGTTATTTTCTAAACCATAAGTTGCTACTAATATTTTATTTTTTAACAGTATTTTTTTTATCTTTTCATAAACTTCAGTTGAAGAAAATTCTTTATAGGAATCAAATTCTAAACCTAACATTAATCCTAAGCCTCTTATTTGTTTTAAAATATTATATTTTTTAAAAGGATTAATAGTTGACTTTTAAAATATCTTCCTTTTTGAGAGCTTTTTTCAATTAAATTTTGTTTTTTATATTGAAACAAAAGTTCATAAGCTGTTGCAGAGCATACAGGGTTTCCTGTAAAAGTACTTCCCCCATGCTTACCTGCAGTCCAATTTTTCATTATTTCCTTTGTACTAATAAGAGCTGACATTGGAAGACCAAAAGCCATTGACTTTCCTATTGTTAAGATATCAGGAGATATCCCAAAATGTTCAAAAGCAAACATTTTTCCTGTTTTTCCATAGCCAGATTGAACCTCGTCAAAAATAAGTAGAATTCCATATTTTTTAGAGATCTCTCTTAACTTTTTTATAAAATATTCTTCTGGAAATAATATCCGCTATCTCCTAATATAGGCTCTATTATTAGCCCAGCCACATTTTTTGGTGATATTATGTATTTAAATAACTTTTCCATTTCATTTAAAACATAATTTGATATTTCTCTTTTACCATATCCTACTGGACATTGATTTAAGTATTAAAAATCACTCATTAAAGAACCACTACTGCTTCTTCCTGAAGAACTTACTGTTGTTGCACTTAAAGCTCCACATGATATGCACCTAAAAAAGAAATTATTCCTTGACGTTTTGTATAGAATTTTGCAAGTTTTATAGCACCTTCGTTTGCTTCTCCTCCACTATTTGAAAATAAAATAGTATTCAAATTTCCAAGGAGAAATTCTTGAAGAATATTTAACAATTTAAGAGTCGAAGGAAAGTTCAAATAGTTAAATGAGTCACCAATTAATATATCAACTTGTTTTTTTATCGCTTTTACAATTACAGGATAACAATGACCTAAAGGATTAGTGGCTATTCCTTGAACTAAATCTATATACTTTATATCATTAATATCATAAATATAAAGACCTTTTCCTTTTTTTATTATTAAATCTGTGTGTTTAGTCAAAACAGGACTTAAATATTTTAAAGAATCTCTGAGGTCTTCCATATTTCTTTCTCCTTTTACTCTATTGTTACCTTAATACAATTTTCTAAAGCCCAATCAGAAAGTTCATTTCCTATTCCAGGTAATTCTGGAACTTTATATTTTCCATTAACTGGTTGATAATCATATTTACAATATTTTTTATTATAAGGTGTCAAACAAACTGCATGATGTTCATGAATTACAAAATTAGGAATTACACATTCTAAATGAAGTGCTGCAGCAGTAGATAAAGGACTAGCACAAATATGAGCTTGTACACCTACATCATAAGCATAGGCCATATCGCATATTTTCTTTCCTTCTGTTATTCCACCACAATTTCCAAAATCTGGTTGTATCATTTGTATTGCATTTAATTCAAAATATTCTGCATATTGCCATCTTGAATAAATTCTTTCACCACTTGCTAAAGGCATATTTATTTTATCTGATACATATTTAGTAATTTTTGGATATGGAGTAGTTGGTTCTTCAAAGCAGAATATATCATATTTTTCAGCTAATTTTGCAATTTGAATAGCTGATTGAGCATCTGTATAAGAATGATTTTCTATGATAATATCAACATCAGGTCCAACAGCTTCTCTTACTGCTTTTAATCTTTTTTCAACTATTTTTAAACTCTTTTTCCCTAAAATTCCAAGTCTATCATTATCTGTGAAAAATCCATTTTCTTCATCATAAAGGAAAAAATCAAATTTTACTGCATCATATCCTTCTTTTACAGCTTTTAATGCATTAGCAGCATAATCTTCTGGTTTTCTTGCAGGAATTCTTACTTCTCCCCATCCAAATTGAAGCTGGCTAGCATAACATCTTAAATTATCTCTTTTCTTTCCACCAAGAAGTTTATACACTGGAACATTAAAATATTTTCCTTTTATGTCCCATAATGCTATATCAATAGCAGAAATAGCAGAAAACGTTACAGGACCACCATTTTGTCCCCAGAATGAAGAACGATATAATTTGTCCCAGATAACTTCATTATCTAAAGGATCCATACCTATAATCATTCTTGAAAAATCTTGTAAAGCACCAAATGCTCCAGGAGCTCCCATGTCATATGCCATTGCAGCTTCTCCATCTCCATATATTCCTTCATCAGTGTAAATACGACAAACAATAGGTCTCCAGTCAGGTCTAACATCTGTACCTAAAAGTATTATATCAACTTTAGTTATTTTCATATACCATCCTCCTTACATGTTAATTTTACCTTTATATTAACAGTATATTTCATATTTTTTATTTTATAAAATACTAAAAAAATATGATGAGGTATATCTTTTAGTTATAGCTTCCCTATATTACTTTATTATCTTCAATTATTGATTTTATTCTATAAATAAATTTCTTCTGTTCTTTTGATAAAGTTACTTCTTTGTCTACTACTGCTCCTAAACATAAATCATACTGATATTCATTTATTTTTTTGCTTATTAAATTTAAACCTGCATATCCTTTAGGCAATATTCCTGTTCCTATAGAAAAAGCATTAGTATTAGTTAAAATATTCATCATAGTTGCCCTATCAGATACAAATATTCTTTTTTTTATTAAATTTAAATCATAAAAAAAATATTCCTCTGCAAACTCCATAGAAAAAGAAGATGTTTCCTCAAAAGAAGCAAAAGGATATGCATCCATTTCTTTTATATTTATTTTTTCTTTTAAAGCCATAGGGTGAGACTTATTAAAAAATATACAAGGAGTAATTTTTGAAATTTCTATAAATTTCAAACCTTTATTGAACAAATATTTTTTTATAAACTTTTCAGTAGAAGATGATATAAAAATAATTCCCATAGAACTTTTTTTCTGATAAATATCTTCTATAACATCATACATTCCTTTTTCTTTTATATGAATATTATAATCTTCACTTATATTATTAATATCTAAGACTTCTACTAGAGCTTTGATAACAAACGGATATCTTTGAGTAGATATTTCCATGTAAAAAGGCCTTTTTTCTTTTTTATTACTATAGATATTCAATATTTTATTTTGTTGCTCTAAAAGAGGCTTTACATAACTTAAGAATTCTTTACCTTCAGAAGTTAAAAAAACACCTTTACTAGTTCTTTTAAATATTATTATTCCTATTTCTTCTTCTAATTCTTTTAAACTTTTGCTTAAATATGGTTGTGCTACATAAAGATTTTTTGAAGCTCTGCTAATAGAAGAGCATTTAGCAATTTCAATAATATATTTAATTTGCTGAAAAGTCATAGATAGTCTCCTTGTATAATATATTTAGGTTAATAAAGGTAACCTATAACCTTTTTTACTCTTTATACACTTAGTATATAATAATGGAGGGCATTATTTCCTTGATATTTAATCTCGTAATTGAAAAAATAATACCTTATTCTATTAAAAAATAATGGGTGTACAATTTTTTAATAGTCCAATAATTAAAAATGCTGAAAAGAAGTTTTTTCTTTTTGGCA
>JAHHTB010000064.1 GCA_020024855.1 Fusobacterium sp. | reverse complement strand
GTAAATAAAAATATAAAATGAAAGAGTAAGCATAAGAAATTATAAAAGTAATAGAATTATAAATTTCTTAAAAATCAAAATAAAAAATAGGTGAAAATATGATTAAGAATTTTGCTCACAGGGGATTTAGTGGAAAATATCCAGAAAATACTTTACTTGCTTTTAAAAAAGCTATTGATGAGGGTGTTGATGGGATAGAGTTAGATGTACAGTTTACTAAAGATAAAGAGATAGTAATTATTCATGATGAAACAATAGACCGTACAACAGATGGAAAAGGAAATGTTTTTGATTATACTTATGAAGAGTTAGAAAAATTTGATGCCTCATATATTTATAAGGGAAAGATGGGATTTAATAAGATTCCAACTCTTAGAGAATATTTTGAGCTTATAAAAGAAACTAATATTATTACAAATATTGAATTAAAAACAGGTGTTAATGAATATTTAGGAATAGAAGAAAAGGTATTAGAACTTATAAAAGAATTTCATATGGAAGAGAGAGTTATTATTTCAAGTTTTAATCACTACAGTATTCTTAGAATGAAAAAAATAGCTCCACAAATAAAATGTGGATTTTTAAGTGAAACTTGGATAATAGATTCAGGAAAGTATACTAAAAATTTTAATGTAGAATGTTATCATCCTCAATTTTCAATGCTTACAGAAGAAATTGTAAAAGAATTAAAATGTTTTGGAATAGAAATTAATACATGGACAGTTAATGAAGAAAAAGACATAAAAGATTTGATTTTAAAAGGTGTTGATATTGTAATTGGAAATTATCCAGATTTGACTAAACGTATAATAAAAGAGATGATAGAAACTAAATAATAAAATAGTAAAAATATATATAAATATTGATTAATTATAAGAATATAGATTCAAATTTAAAACTTTTTGAAAAAATATTTGACATTTTTATAAAAAATTAGTAAACTCTTTTTAAAAGAATATAGCTGAGAGATAGGAGAAGCTTAAAATATTATCTTGTAGTTAACTATTAGATAATTATTTTAAGTTTTTTTTATTTTAAGATTATTCTAAATTACTTTAAGATTTTTAAAAGTTATAAGGAGGAGTTTTATGTCAGCAACTGCAATGTATTTAGCCGAATTTGTTGGAACAGCTTTATTATTACTTTTAGGAAATGGTATTAATATGACATTAAGCCTTAGAAAAAGCTATGGAAAAGGTGGAGGTTGGTCAGTTACTTGTATTGGTTGGGGAATGGCAGTAACAATGTCTGCATACTTAACTGGCTGGGTAAGCGGAGCACATTTAAATCCAGCTCTTTCAATAGCAATGGTTCTTTCTGGAAGAATGGATGTAAGTCTTTTAGCTGGTTATATTGTAGCCCAAGTATTCGGAGCAATGTTTGGAGCAACTTTAGCTTATCTAGCTTATAAAAATTTGATGGATGAAGAACCTGAAACAGGAACAAAATTAGGAGTATTTGCAACAGGACCTGCAATAGACAATAAACCTTGGAATTTAGTAACAGAAATAATTGGAACAGCAGTTCTTGTAATTGGGATTTTAGCTATTGGATATGGAAGTAATGGAGTATCAGGAGGAATAGGACCTTTTTTAGTTGGTATGCTTATTTGTGTAATTGGTATGGCTCTTGGTGGAGCAACAGGATTTGCAATTAATCCAGCAAGAGATTTAGGACCAAGAATAGCTCATGCTATTTTACCAATAAAAGGAAAAGGAGGATCAAATTGGCAATATTCTTGGGTACCAATTTTAGGTCCAATTATTGGAGCAGTATTAGGAGTAGTTTTATTTGATCTTTTTGTGAAAGTTTGTGTAACTTGTGCAGGAGTATAAAAAATAAATATAAAAATAAAATCTGGAGGTTATCATGGATAAAAAATATATTATAGCTTTAGATCAAGGAACAACAAGTTCAAGAGCAGTTATTTTTGATAGTGAGCAAAAAATAGTAGGTGTGGCTCAAAGAGAATTTAAGCAAATATATCCAAAAGAAGGTTGGGTAGAACATGATCCAATGGAAATATGGGCAAGTCAAAGCGGAGTTTTAGCAGAGGCAATAGCTAAAGAGGGAATATCCCAACATGATATAATTGGAATAGGAATAACTAACCAGAGAGAAACAACTATTGTATGGGATAAAAATACAGGTAAACCTGTTTATAATGCAATAGTGTGGCAGTGTAGAAGAACGGCTGAAATATGTGATGAACTAAAAAAAAGAGAGGGACTAAGTGAATATGTAAGAGAAAATACAGGACTTCTTATAGATGCATATTTTTCAGGAACAAAAATAAAATGGATTCTTGATAATGTAGAGGGAGCAAGAGAAAAAGCTGAAAAGGGAGATTTACTTTTTGGTACAGTTGATACATGGCTTATTTGGAAATTAACAAATGGAAAAGTTCATGCAACTGATTATACAAATGCATCAAGAACTATGATATATAATATTAAAAAACTTGAATGGGATGAAAAACTTCTTAACATTTTAGGAATTCCAAAATCAATGCTTCCAGAAGTTAAAGATAGTTCTGGAACATTTGGATATGCAAACCTTGGTGGAGCAGGAGGACACAGAGTTCCTATTGCAGGGGTAGCAGGAGACCAACAATCAGCTTTATTTGGACAGGCTTGTTTTAATAAGGGGGATTCAAAAAATACTTATGGAACAGGATGTTTCTTACTTATGAATACAGGGGAAGAGATGGTAAAAAGTAATAATGGACTTATTACAACTATTGCCATAGGACTTGATGGAAAAGTTCAATATGCTCTTGAAGGAAGTATATTTATAGGTGGAGCAAGTGTTCAATGGTTAAGAGATGAAATGAAATTAGTTGGGGAATCAGCAGACACAGAATATTTTGCAAGAAAAGCAAAAGATAGTGGTGGAGTTTATGTAGTTCCAGCTTTCGTTGGACTTGGAGCACCTTATTGGGATATGTATGCAAGAGGAGCAATTGTAGGAATTACTCGTGGAACAAATAAAAATCAGATTATAAGAGCAACCCTTGAAGCTATAGCTTATCAAACAAGAGATGTTTTAGAAGCTATGCAAGAGGATTCTGGAATAAAATTAAATCATTTAAAAGTTGATGGTGGAGCAGCAGCTAATAATTTCTTGATGGAATTTCAGTCAGATATTTTAAATTCTTGTGTAAGAAGACCAGTTGTTCTTGAAACAACAGCTTTAGGGGCAGCTTATCTTGCTGGACTTGCAGTTGGATTCTGGGAATCTAAAGAGGAAATTTCAAAGCAATGGATATTAGAAAGAGAATTTTGTCCTGTAATGAATGAAGAAGAGAGAGAAAGAAGATATAAGGGTTGGAAAAAAGCTGTAAAAAGAGCTATGGAATGGGAAAATTATGAATAAATTGTAAATATTATGTAAAAAATATTGACAAAAAGCATTAAAAAAGTCATAATATAGTAAACAAAATAGTGACTAGAGATAAAGTGAGTCAGATTAAGAGAGGAGATTATTCCTCTACTTTTCTGACTCTTTTTTTATTGAAATAAGGGAGGAAAAATGGTAGATGTTATTGTAATTGGAGCAGGAATAATGGGAGCAGCAGTTTCTCGTGAATTATCTAAATATAATTTAGATGTGTTAGTATTGGATAAAGAACATGATGTATCCAATGGAACTACAAAAGCTAATTCTTCAATAGTTCATGCAGGATATGATGCAAAAGAAGGAACACTTATGGCTAAGTATAATGTTCTAGGAAGTGAGATGTTTGAAGATTTATGTAAGGAGATAGATGCCCCTTATAAAAGAATAGGATCTTATGTACTTGCATTTTCAGAAAGTGAAAGAAAACATATTGAAGCACTTTATGAAAGAGGAATTGCTAATGGAGTAAGAGAGCTTGAAATTTTAGAAAAAGATGAAATCTTAAAAAGAGAACCTAATATAAATCCAGATGTAGTGGCTGCTTTATATGCAGGAACAGCTGCCGTAATAGGACCTTATGAAGTTTGTATAAAAATGCTTGAAAATGCTGCAGAGAATGGAGTAAAAGTAGAACTTGATGCAGAAGTTGTAAAAGTTGAAAAAATAGAAAATGGTTATAAAATAATTTTAAAAGATGGGAGAACTTATGAATCAGAAGTAGTTATAAATGCTGCAGGAGTTTATGCAGATTTTATCAATAACATGGTAAGTGAAAAGAAATTTAAAATTAATCCTAGAAGAGGGGAATATTTCCTACTTGATAAGGTGCAAGGAAACTTGACAAATTCAGTAATTTTCCAATGCCCTAATGAGATGGGAAAAGGAATTCTAGTAGCTCAAACAGTACATGGAAACCTTATTGTAGGTCCTACTGCTGAAGATATAGAAAGTAAAGATGATGTAGGAAATACACTTTCTGCTCTTGAAAAAATAAAAAGGGAAGCAGTTAAGAGTATAAAAGATATTAATTTTAGAGATAATATTAGAAACTTCTCTGGTCTTCGTGCTGAAGCTGATACAGGTGATTTTATAATTGGTGAAGTAGAAGATGCAAAAGGATTTTTTAATATAGCAGGAACAAAATCTCCAGGACTTTCTTCAGCACCAGCTATTGGCTTAGATGTTGCAAAAATGGTAGCTGAAAAATTAGAGGCAACAAAAAAAGAAAATTTCAAAAAGAATAGACCTCAAATTCATTTTATGGAACTTTCTCCTGAAGAAAAGGCGGAGGTAATAAAAAAAGATTCAAGATATGGAAGAGTTATATGTAGATGTGAAAGTATAACTGAGGGAGAAATAGTTGATATAATTCATAGAATGGTTGGAGCAAAAACAGTTGATGGAGTTAAGAAAAGATGTAGACCAGGAGCAGGAAGATGTCAAGGTGGATTCTGTGGTCCTAGAGTTCAAGAGATAATTGCAAGAGAACTTGGTAAAAATCTAAATGATATTGTATTAGATAAAACAGGAGCATATATATTAACAAAAGAAACTAAAGAAGCTAAATAATGGGGGGAATTTGAAATGAAATATGATTTAGTTGTAATAGGTGGAGGACCAGGAGGTCTTGCAGCAGCAATAGAAGCAAGAAATAATGGAGTTGAAAATATATTAGTAATAGAAAGAGATAAAGAACTTGGAGGAATTTTACAACAGTGTATTCATAATGGATTTGGTCTTCATGAATTTAAAGAGGAACTTACAGGTCCAGAATATGCAGAAAGATTTATTAAAAAACTTTATGAATTAAACATCGAGTATAAACTTGATACAATGGTTTTAGAAGTAACTCCAGAAAAACAAATTCATGCAATCAATACAAAAGATGGATATATGATAATAGATGCAAAAGCTATTGTTCTTGCTATGGGTTGTAGAGAAAGAACTAGAGGAGCTATTGCAATTCCAGGAGAAAGACCAGCAGGAATATTTACAGCAGGAACAGCTCAAAGATTTATCAATATGGAAGGTTATATGGTAGGTAAAAAAGTTCTTATTCTTGGTTCAGGAGATATCGGACTTATAATGGCAAGACGTATGACTCTTGAGGGGGCAGAGGTAAAAGCTGTTGTTGAACTTATGCCATTCTCTGGAGGACTTGCAAGAAATATTGCTCAATGTTTAAATGATTATGATATTCCATTATATTTAAGTCATACAGTTGTTGATATTGTAGGAAAAGAGAGATTAGAAAAAGTTGTTATTGCAAAAGTAGATGAGAATAAGAGACCTATTCCTGGTACAGAGATAGAATATGAATGTGATACTCTTCTTCTTTCAGTAGGACTTATTCCTGAAAATGATATTTCAAGAAAAACAGGAATAGAAATGGATAGAAGGACAAATGGTCCTATTGTAAATGAACTTATGGAAACAAGTATTCCTGGAATATTTGCTTGTGGAAATGTTGTTCATGTACATGATCTTGTAGACTTTGTAAGTGCTGAATCAAGAAGAGCAGGAAAGGCTGCTGCAAAATATGTAAAGGATGAAGTTAGAACAGGGGAATATAAAAATATAAAAAATGGTTTTGGAATAACTTATACTGTTCCTCAAAAATTTAGAGTAGAAAATGTTGAAAATAATTTGGAAATCTTTATGAGAGTAAATAATATTTACAAAAACATGAAATTACAAATTAAAGATGGTGATAAAATAATTGTAAACTTAAAGAAACCACATCTTGCTCCTGGAGAAATGGAAAAAGTGATTGTTCCTAATAAGATTTTACAAAATATAACAGGAAATGAAATAGTTGTAGAATTAGTTGGAGGGGATGAATAATGAAAAAAGAAATGGTATGTATAGTATGTCCTATGGGGTGTCATCTTTCAGTTGATACAGAAACATTAGAAGTAACAGGAAATACTTGTTCTAGAGGAGAAAAATATGGAAAAGAGGAGCTTACTTGTCCAAAAAGAGTTATAACTTCAACTGTAAAAATTACAGGGGGAATACATAAGAGAATTCCCGTTAAAACAAATGACTCTATTCCAAAAGAATTAAACTTTAAGTGTATGGAGTTATTAAATCATATAGAATTAAAATCTCCTGTAAAAAGAGGAGATGTAATTATAAAAAATGTCTTAGGTACAGGTGTAGATGTAGTTGTATGTAGAGATATGTAGTTCTTAAACCCAAATCTAAATATAAAATGTAAAGGAGCTATTGTAAATTATAAAATAAAATTTTATTTCTATAATTTAGGAAAAACGGTAGCTCCTTTATATATGTTAATTTAAAAATAGAAAAAAAGAAAAATATATCTTGACAATAAAAATTAAAATTTATATAATAAGCAAAACAAAAGATAATTAAAGGAGAGGGAAATTATGAAACTATCAGTAAGGAGACAATTAAATATTGAATTAAATATTTATATTTGTCTTTCAGAAAGTCTGGGATAGTTGTAAGTTTCTTTTTTTATATATAAAAAATTAATTTTTAAACCAGTTTTAGTTCGGAAGGACAGGACTGGTTTTTTGTTTACCCAAAAATAAGTAAAAAAAGAGAAAAGGAGAGAAAAATGTTAGAGAATTTAAGTAAAAAATATAATGAAATTTTTAGTGATTTAAAAGAATTAAATGAGTATATCTATGCCAATCCAGAATTAGGAAGAAAAGAGTTTAAAGCTTGTAAAGTGCATAAAGAGATTTTAAAAAAATATGGATTTAAAATAACTGATAGCTATATAGGAATTGAAACAGCCTACTTAGCAGAATATAGTTCTGGAAAAGAGGGACCAAAGATAGCTTACTTAGCAGAATATGATGCTTTACCAGAAATTGGTCATGGGTGTGGGCATAATATTTTGGGAACAACAAGTATTGGAGCAGGAATACTTTTAAAAGAATATATTAATAAGTTTGGTGGAACTGTTTATGTGTATGGAACTCCAGCAGAGGAAACTTTTGGAGCAAAGGTTGATATGGCAGAAGCTGGTTGTTTTGATGATATAGATGTTGCAATGATTTCACATCCAACAGGAAAATCTCATGAAAGAAGTGGAACATCACAAGCAATGGAAGCACTTCAATTTACTTTTAAAGGAAAAACAGCCCATGCAGCAGGAGATCCACATAATGGAATAAATGCTCTTGATGGAGTTATTCAATTTTTTAATAGTGTAAATGCTTTGAGACAACAGACAAAAAATAGTGCAAGAATTCACGGAATAATTTCTAAAGGTGGAGAGGCAGCAAATATTATTCCTGATTTAGCAGTAGCTAATTTTTATGTTAGAGAGGCTACAACAAAAGAGATGATAAAATTAAGTGAAAGAGTTAAAAATTGTGCAAAAGGGGCAGCTCTAGCAACAGGAACAACTCTTGAAATAGAAAATTATGAGTATACCTTTAAACATTTAGTAACAAATGAAACTTTATCAAATCTTTATGTAAAAAATTTAAATTTACAAGGAATAAAAGATGTGCCAATGTCTGACTCAACAGGTTCAAGTGATTGTGGTGATGTAAGTCATCATTGTCCAACAATTCATTCATATTT
This sequence comes from Fusobacterium sp., assembly GCA_020024855.1. Classification (GTDB taxonomy): domain Bacteria; phylum Fusobacteriota; class Fusobacteriia; order Fusobacteriales; family Fusobacteriaceae; genus Fusobacterium_B. The sequence continues at coordinate 2,207 of JAHHTB010000064.1, read as the reverse complement.
TCCTATTTCAAAATATGAACTTACAGGACATAGTATAGAATTTGCAAAGGCAAGTATTTCAGAAGATGCTTATAAGGGAATGAAAGAGGCAATAACAGCTCTTGTGATGACAGGAAAAGATATATTAGAAAATAAAGAGATTTTAAAAGAGATTAAAGAGGAATTTGAAAAAGCTAAAAAAGAATTAAATTAAAAAATATTTTATAAAATTTATTAAGGAGGCAATACAATGAGAAAATTTTTAGTAACACTTTTATCACTTGTTTTATTTGTTTTTAGTTTTGGAGAGAAAAAACTATATGTAGGTACAAATGCAGAATTTAAACCTTATGAGTATCTTGAGGGAGATAAGATTGTAGGGTTTGATATTGAACTTATGGAAGCTATGGCAAAAGAGATGGGATATACAGTAAAATGGAATAACATGACTTTTGATGGACTTCTTCCAGCACTTCAAATGGGAAAAGTTGATGCTGTTATAGCTGGAATGTCACCTACAGCAGAGAGAATGAAAGCTGTTGATTTTGGAAAACCTTATTTAAATTTCCAAATGGGACATGCTGTTATTGTAAGAGAAGATGAAAAAGAGATTGTAAAAAAAGAAGATTTAAATGGAAAAAAAGCAGGAGCTCAACTTGGAACAAAACAGGAAGATTTAGCTAAGGGATTTGGTGCAGAGATTGTTCGTTATGATTCATTTACAGGAGCACTTCTTGCATTAAAACAAAATAAAATTCAAGCAGTTGTTTTAGATGAAGAAGCAGCTGGAAAATATTTAAAAACAATGTCAGGATTAAAAATAACTGATGTGATATATGATAATGATCCTGGTGAGTCAGTTGCAGTTAAAAAAGGAAATACAAAATTACTTGAAGAGTTTAATAATGCTTTTGATAAAGTTGTTGAGAGTGGAAAATACAATGAATTATTAAAAAAATATTTCTCTGAAAAAGAGATTAAAGAAAATTAATTTTTTAAAAATAAATCTTTAGGAATATAGGAAGACTGTTGTGAATTAGAAAAAGCAACAGTTTTTTTATGTTATAAAATTATTATAGCAAATAAAAAATATGATGATTAATTTTTTTTTTAAGTTGGATAATGATAAAATATAACAAGATAATTAGATGGAGGATATTATGAGAACTATAAAATATGAAGATTTACATAAGCTAAAGAGCTATATTTTAATAGATGCAAGAAGTCCAAAGGAATTTATGGATTCTCCTATTCCTGGAGCAGTAAATATTCCAGCTCTTCTTGATGATGAGAGGGTAGAAGTAGGGACTGCTTATGTAAAAGTTTCAACAGAAAAGGCAAAAGAGATAGGGATTGAAAAAATTTCAAAAAGATTACCAGAAATTTTTAAAGAGATAAATGAACTTTCTAAAAAATATGATAAATTAGTGTTTTATTGTGCAAGGGGTGGAATGAGAAGTTCTTCTCTTGAGGCAATATTTTATGCCTTAAAATATAAAACTTTAAAACTTGATGGTGGATATAAAGCATATAGAAATTATATTATGGGGAAACTTTCAGAAAAAAATAAAGAGGTAAAATATATAGTTCTTCATGGAAGAACAGGTGTTGGAAAAACAAAAATTCTTGAAAAATTATCTGAAAAAGGATATTCAGTAATGGATTTAGAAAAGATGGCAGATCATAAAGGTTCATTTTTTGGTGGACTTTGTGAAAAGAAAAAGCAGAGTCAAAAAAGACTTGAGTCTGAAATATATGAAAAGATATCAGATGAAAAAACAAGGTATGTAATTGTAGAAAGTGAAAGTAAGAGAATAGGGGACATATATCTTCCAGAGGAAGTATATAATTCTATTTTAAATGGTTATCATTTATTAGTAGATACTTCTATGGAAAATAGAGTAAAAATTATAATGGAAGATTATGCAAGTGCAAGTAAGGAAGAACTAAAAAGTTGTCTTGATAAAGTTGGAAGATATATAAGTAAAGAAAGATATGAGGAATATTCAAATCTTCTTGAAGAGGGAAAACTTGATAAATTAAGTGAAATCCTTATGGAAAAGTATTATGATCCTCTTTATGATCAAAGTATTAATAAATATGACTATGAAGATGAGATTTTTTATAAAACGATAGATGAGGCAGCTGATAGAGTGGTTAATTATCTTGTTAAAAAAGGCTTTGTAGAAGAAAAATTATAAAATAAAAGGGCTATTGCAGATTTAAAC
>JAHHTB010000063.1 GCA_020024855.1 Fusobacterium sp. | reverse complement strand
CTTTAATTTACAAGAAAAAAGAAAGAGCAGATTTCTCTGCTCTCATTTTTTATTTTATAGTAAAAAGTCCTATTAAATATTTTTTAGAAATTTTAATTGAATTTATATTTAAAGAATGATTTTATATTATTTTTATTATATCTGAATGCTGGTTCTCCTGATGAGTATGGTGCTATTGAGTATTGTTGGAATTTAAATACAACATAATCTCCATCAAAATACATTACTGCAGAGTTTAAATCTACACTTTCAATATCACTCATATATTTACCATCGTTGTTATTTTTTATAATTTGTAATATTCCTTTTTCAAAGGATTGTTTTGCACTCTTAATGAATATGTCGTCAAAAGTTAAAATTTTACCAGTTGTATTATCAATATTATAACTTGATAAAACAGTCATTCCATGAGCTCCGCCCTCAAACATATAGTTATTTAAAACTACTGATGTAACTCCAAAACTATTTTTATATTCATCAAAATTCATAAAAGCCTCTGCTTTTAAATCAGAGTCCATTTTAGAAACTTCTTCTCCTACTGCTTTTGTTCTTTCTATAGTTGTTAGAACATCATTAGTAAATGCACCATTTAAATCTCTCATCTCTTTTCCATTAAATTTAAATTGTGGAATAGTAAGATTATATCTAAAATCTTTTCCTGTTTTAATTTTCTTTATAGATTCCACCTTAATATCTCCAAAAGCTAAAGATGAAATCAATAAAAAAGGAATAACAATATTTTTACTTTTCATAGTTTATACCTCCTTATTCTAATATATTAAAATCATAGCATGTTAAAATTTATTTTACAATAAAAATATTTTTAGTAATAAAAAATAGAATAGGTAATTAACCTATCCTATTTTTTAAAAGTATTTTATAGTTTATTTTTTGTATTCAGCATATAAGTCTGCTATCATTTTATCTGTATCAAGATTATTTTGTTCTATATCTTTAAAGTATCTATAAGTTCCAACTTTTAATTCTAAAGTTGCATCTTCATCAGAAACGATAATTCCATTTCTATGCATTTGTAAAGCAGAGATTGTCCACATATGATTTACTCCCTCTTCCACTGCATGTTGTAATGCTCTTGCTTTTCCAGCTCCATTTACTAAAATTAAAACTTCATCTGCGTCCATTACAGTTCCCACTCCAACAGTAAGAGCAAGTTTTGGCACTTTATTTATATCTCCACCAAAAAATCTTGAATTTGCTATAATAGTATCATGAGTTAATTCTTTATCTCTTGTTCTAGAAGTTAGAGATGAACCAGGCTCGTTGAAAGCAATATGCCCATCAGGACCAATTCCTCCAACAAATAGATTTATTCCACCATAAGTTTTTATTTTTTCTTCATATCTTTCACATTCAGCTTTATAGTCTGTTGCCATTCCATTAAGCATATTTATATTTTCAGGTTTGATGTCAACATGATCAAAAAGATTTGTATGCATATAATTATAATAACTTTGTTCATTGCTTGGCTCAAGCCCAACATACTCGTCCATATTAAAAGTTACTACATTTTCAAAAGATAAGATTCCATCTTTATAAAACTGTACTAATCTCTTATACATATTTACAGGAGTTCCTCCAGTAGGTAATCCTAAAACAAAAGGTTTTTCTTTTGTAGGTTTAGCCTCTAATATTCTTCTAGCTACATGTACAGCAGCCCAGTCACAAAAATTTTTATCTGTTATTACTAATCTCATTTATTCCTCCTAAAAATACTTATATGTTCGTTATACTTATAGAATAACACTTTATTCATAAAAAATCAATTAAAAAAGAAATAAAAATACATTTATTGTTTTAAATATGAATTATTGTTTCAAAATATTATGTTCTACATTTTAAAATCACTTACAAGTTTTATAGCATCTCCTATATATCTCTCTGCTAATTTTTTATTCTCTACTATTAGAGATACATATATTATATCTATAATTGTAAGTTGAGCAATCCTTGAAGAAAGTGCAGTTGAACGGAAATTATTTTTTTCTACAACTGTATTTATTTTTATATCAGCAAGATCACTTATAGGATTTGGTGAAATTTGTGTTACTGATATAATTTTTGCTCCTCTTTTTTTAGCAGCTTTTACAAGATTATAAATATCAAGAGTTTTTCCCCCTTGAGATATAACAAAAACAACATCACTTTTATCAAGAGTTGATATACTTGCAAGTAGAATATGATAATCGGATTCACACATAGAATTCATACCAAGTTCCCCTAATTTATAATGAAAATCTTTAGCAACTATACCTGAATATCCAGCCCCTAATATATATATTTTTCTTGCTGTTTTTAAAATATCAATAGCCTCTCTAATTGTTTCTGTTTTTATCATAGAATATGTATCTTGAATTATATTACTATTAGCATAAACTATTTTTTTAATTACATCATCTAGTTCATCTTTTTCCTTTATATCTTCATATATAAAGTTTATTTTCTCCTCCACATCAAGACGCCCCATCTCTCTACCAAATGAGATTTTAAAATCAGGAAATCCTGAATAACCTAGTTTTTTAGCAAATCTAACAACTGATGCTTGACTTACATTACATTTTTCAGCAATTTGATAAGTATTCATATATACTATATTATCAAGATTTTGAAGAATAAACTTACTTATCTTTTTTTCTTTTGTTGTCATTTCATGTTGCATTTGTCTAATTTTTGATATTGCATTCATTTTCTATTCCCACTCCTTTCCTTGATATATATTTCTTAATTTAAGTTTTTTTTGAATTTCATTTAATACTCCTCTTTTATCAGCACTCCATAGTGGTAAAAACAAATCTTCTTTTTTTGCATCTCCTGTAAGACGATGTATAACTATATTTGGTTTTAATCTACCTATTAAATCTACTACTATATCTGTATATTCATCTCTTTCATATACCTTAAAATTATTTTTATTATAATATCTTTCTAATTGACTTTTCTTTAATACATATAGAAGATGAATTTTTATTCCCCATGAATTTACATCATTTATAAGATTTACCGTTTCAATAAGATCGTTTTTTGTTTCTTCTGGCAAACCAACTATCATATGAGTAACAAATTTTATATTTCTTTCATTTAGTTTTTTAGCCATATCTATATAGCATTTTGTTTTATATCCTCTATTTATTATCTCTGCAATATTATCTTTTGCAGTTTGTAATCCTAGCTCAATCCAAAGGAAAAACTTTTCATTAATTTCAGATAAAAGATTTAAAATTTCTTCATTTAAACAATCAGGTCTTGTAGCAATTGCAATTCCCATCACTTTTTTATGTGAAAGTGCTTCATAGTATATCTTTCTTAAATATTCAACAGGTCCATATGTATTTGTAAAATTTTGAAAATAAGCAATTACATTATTATCTTCATTCTTACTAGATATAAACTCTAGTTGTTCATCTATTTGTTCTGTTATTGATTTTCCTCTTTCTCCTGTAAATTCTCCACTCCCCCTATCACTACAAAAAAGACAGCCTCTTGTTGAAATTAAGCCATCTCTATTGGGACAAGTAAATCCACCATCAAGAGAAACCTTATATATTTTATGTCCAAATGTTTCTTTTAAATAATTATTTAAAGAATAAAATCTATCATTGTTGTTCTTTAAATTCATATTCCCCCTCTAAACTTTAAAAAATTATTTTATATTCATTACAAATTAATATTGATTTAAAAAAATAAAAATTGTATAATATATAAAAATACTAAAACACTAAATTATACGGAGGTATTAAAATGGAATTAAAAGATAAAATAGTTGATTTATTAAAAAAATCTGAACCTATGAAAGGTGGAGAAATAGCAGAAGCTCTTGGAGAAGATAAGAAAAATATAGACAAAGCTCTTAAAGACTTAAAAAAAGAGGAAGCTATAATATCTCCTAAAAGATGTTACTATTCAGTAGAAAAATAATATTTATAATATCTAGTTATAAAATAACCCTGCTAATAAAAAATAGTTTTATTAATCTATTAAAATTTAGAAACTCTTTTTTAATGCAGGGATTTTTATTTTCATAATATTCTATACAAGAATATATAAATTAATTTTTCTTCTCCTCTTTACTTTTTACATAATTTTCTCTTTCAACTTTTGAAAATATGCAACCACAATAATCTTGTCTGTAAAGATTAAAATCCTTTGATATTTTTATTGATTCTTGATATCTTCCTTTCTTTTTAAAATCTCCATAAAGATATTTTACATTAAATTCTTTTTCAAGATTTTCTCCTATTTCATTTATCCATGTAGAATTTTTCATAGGGCTTATAGAAAGAGCAGTTGTAAAATAATCATACCCCTCTTCTAATGCTTTTTGGGCTGTTTCTTTCATACGAAGATGATAACATTTATAACATCTTTCTCCACCCTCTTTTCTATCTTCAAAACCTCTCACTTTTTCAAAAAAATCCTCTTTTGGATTGTATCTTCCCTCTTTTACAGATATATTGTAATGTCTTTTATCTATATATTCTAACATTTCATCATATCTTTTATGATATTCTTCATTCTCTGTAATATTTGGATTATAATAAAAAATAGTTATATCAAAGTATTCTTTTAATAATTCTATTACAGTTGAAGAACATGGAGCACAACAAGAGTGTAAAAGAAGTTTTGGTTTTTTGCCACTCTCTTTTTTTATTTTTTCAATAATTTTTTGCATTTCTAATTCATAATTAATTTTTATCATTTTTTCAACACCTCTATTACATTATTTTAATATAATGCTCCTATTTTATCAAGTTTTAATTTCAATATTACAGGTATTTTTGAATTAAAAAATCAAAATAGATATATAAATTTTCTTATGCTAGAGTAATATAAAAGTAAATGATATAATATACTCATAAAGTTATTCTAAGGAGAAAAATATGATAAATAAAATAGATTTTGATAAAATGGAACTAGGGGATTTAAATTACTATTTAATACAAAATATGAAAAATTTACTTAATGAAGAAACAGAGGTAATGGATAATACAGTTTATATACCTAAGCTTTCTCTTTCTGTTCGTCCAAATACAGTGAAAGCAGATAAAAATATGGCTGTTATCTATTTTTATCTTCATAGTGATAAATGGGATAGAGAAATTTTTGAATGTTCGGCAAGTCTTGGGAGAGATAGAAAACATGCTTTTTCTATGGCAGAGGGAAGTTTTCTTTTTGGAATTTTAACAGGTATAAGATATATGGCAAATGATGAATATTTTCAAAAAATAGAAACGGAATTTAATGGTTTTCATTCTTGGAAAATGTATAGTAGTGATATAGTGGGAATAGGAGATATTCCTGATACCACTAGAGATGAGTTTTGGGATATAATAAAAGATGAGATACCTAAGTATTTAGGAAATCAGAAAATATCATATATAAAAGTATTTGTGGCAAAAAATGGAAATGAGATAACAGGGGAATGTCGTATAAATGATGAACCAATTAAAGAATTAGGAGTTTTACTCTCTAAATATGTTTCTACTTGGAATACTCACTCCTTTGGTTCTAAAAAACAATTTTTCTTTGCTGTTCAAGATGATAGCACATATATACCTTATCCATATGATGAGGAACAAATGGAGAAATTTATTTTAGAGGCTTCTTCTATTTTTGAAAAATGTGAAACAGAAGATGATTTTAATAATATGATTTTTTCTTTGGGAGAAAAGATAAAAGATTATGATTTGGCTGAAGAACTTATAAACTTTATTCCTGAAATTTGTGCAGAGAGAGGTTTCCCTGATATTGAATATCCTGAAAGTATTGATATATGTATAGGAGAAGATAAAATTTTAAAAGTTAATAAAAGTCAGATTGCTTCATATTATATGATTAAGAAAGCTGTTAATCATATGATTGACCACGGGCATATTTTAAAAAACCTTTTTCATAAATATATTGGTATAAGCTCTACTTATAGTGTTATCTATAATGCAAAAGAAAAAAATGGTGTTGATATTACTCAAAATAAAGAAACTGTAATTTCTACTGCTTATGGATTTTCTAAAATTTATAATTTAAGATAATAAAATTAGCCTTGGAATAAAAATCCAAGGTTTTTTTAAGTAGTATTTTTCTGTTTTAAATATGATAAAACTTTTAAAATAATATACAGTTTTTTTAAAAATTTTCATATTTATATAATTTTTTCTTGAAAAATTTTACAAATATAGATAGAATGTTGTAGAGCAATTAGAAAGCATATTACTTTATTATAATATCATATTTATACAATAAATTTACATTAATAATATTTAATAGTAATTTACTGTATAATATTATTTCTTAATTATCAAGTAACAAAAGAATTAAAAGAATTTATTATAAAGAATATATTTCTAAGTGTTTAAAAATCAATTACTAATAGGAGAAATTTATGACAAACTTAGTTAATGCAGAAAAATCACTAAAACATTGGTTAAAAAACAAGGTAACTGTAACAACAGCAACTGTTGTTGGATTTTTAATTATGGGGACTGTTTCTTTTGGAGCAATAACAATTGGACCTGATACTTCAAAAAATTCAACTGTAACAGATAATGAAGTAATAATAAGTGGTATAAAAAATCAGCCTGAAACTTGGGGAAAAATAGAAGTAACAGGAAGCTCTGGTTGGAGAATAACTGGAATAGAAGGAAAAATAAATGACAAAATTATTGTTAATAATAATGGAAAAATATCTGCTATAGCTGAAGTAGGACAAGGAAGCAATAAACTAGAAGCTAATGGTATAAATCTTTTTAATGTCAATAAAATTAATATAACAAATAACGGAGAAATATTTGCTGAAGCTAAAGATGGAAATGCAAATGGAATATCTATAACTTATGATAGTAAAAATTTTCTTAAAGAAAAATCTTCTATAACAAATGAAGGTACTATTACTGCTATTTCTGGTAATGGAAATTCAGCTTCAGCTATTTCAGTAACAGGAACTTTAAATGCTGATTTAGACATAACAAATAATGGAACTCTTTCAGCAATAAGAAATCAAGAGGCTAGTGGAACAGGAGCAAGAGCAGTAGTAAATATAAATACTTCTGGTACTGGAAAAGTTACATTTACAAATACAGGCGAAATCCGTGTTGAAAAAGGAACTGGAATATATGCTGGAGCAAATACAACTGTAACAAATAGTGGAACTTTAAAATTAGATAGTAGTAGCTTAGCTATTAATAATACTGGTGGAATAGTAAATAATAGTGGAAATATTACAATAACAGATAAATCTATAGATGAATTAAAAGATTTTGATATAAATCAGATATTTAGTGGTAGCAATATAACTTTTACAGGACAGATTCTTGATAAAACAGGAGAACATGTAACTTCTACTGAAATAAGTAAATATATAGGTGGACCTTTAAATACAACAAATATTAATAAAGCTGGTGAGTCTTTAAGTTCAGTAACTATTGGAAAACAAATTGAAACAAAAATAACAAATGAGACAAAAGATAGTATTAAATTAAAATCATTAAATATTATAGGTGATATAGGAATAGTTGCCAATAAAAATAATGATACTATCAGTGAAGCTCCTATTATTATAGAAAATACAACTATTAATTTAGATAATAAAGGAATACTTAGTGTTGGAGGACATATCTTAAATAATAATAACATAAAAGAAGTTAAGGGAGTAACTCTTTCTATAATTGGAAATAAAGTAAATAAATTTGATAAAAAAACTGCAGTTAATTTAACTAATGGTTCAACATTAAGTTTAAGAGATGTTATTTTTGATGGTGGAGTTTCAAGTGATGATAATGCTTCTAATAAATTAGAAGTTTATGGAAATACTTCTATTAATGGAGAACTTGGAGTATCTACAATAAACGTTGGAACAGGTGCTAAAGCAGTTGGTTCTGATAAATTAACTCTTGCTTCATCTTCATCATTTACAAAAGAAACAACTTTAACAAATGAGGGAACAGGAACTACTGTATTTCAAATAGATAAAGATGGAAACAATGCTCTTGCAAATTCTACTGCTAAAGTTACAGTTAAAGGAAACATGGACTTTGATACTACTAACTTAACTACAGATAAAAAAGTAGAATTAAATGGAAAAAATGAGAACGGTGAAGTAAAACATGTTCTAGGAGACTACACAAATAAAAATACAGGAGTATATACAACTACTCTAGATAAAACAAATAACATATTAAATTTTGAATACAACAAAAATCTATTTACTAACACTACATTAAATAACATAAATAATAATGCTCAAATAGTTAATGGTAATTTCTCTCAAGATGTAGCTGAAAGAGAAATTCAATTAGATAAAATATATGCTCAAAATATTTATACAGAAACTGTAAAAGCATTCTATGATACATTAAAATCAACTGAAAATGAAGTTCTTTCTCTTAACCACGAAGTAAAAGCTGGAGAACTTAAAGCTGATGGTAAAGTATTATATTCTAAAAATGAATATACAAAAGATGGAATTGTTGGTTCTTATGATGTAAAAGCTGAAACATCTGGATTATTAGCATCACTTGAATACGGAGTAACAGACACAATGAGAACAGGAGTTGTATTTGCTGGTTCAAAACAAGATGTAGATGCAATTAGTGGAAGTGCTGATGCAGATATATTCTATTTAGGAGTATATGGAAATAAAACTTATGGAAATTATGATTTCACTGCTGGATTAGGATATCAATTTGGTAAATATGAAGCAGATAGCAACATAGGAAATGTAACAACTTCTGATAAATATGATACAAATGCTTTCACTGGATATGTTCAAGGAAAATATACATTTAATTTTGAAGAGGGAATAACAATTCAACCAAAAGCTAAATTAGGATATACTTATTTAAAACAAGACACTGCTAAAGATTCTTACTTTGGAGTATCAGATGCAGAAATCACTACATACGACACAGAAGTTGGAGTAGATGTTGTTAAATCAATCCAATTTAAAAAATCTAAATTAGATGTTACATTTGGAACTTCTTATGTAAGAACTATGGGAGATACAGATGAAATGTTTAAAGGACACTTCTATGGAGAAAATACTACATCACACTTTAATGTACTTGGTGCAGAACTTTCTGAAAATGTAATTAAATTTAACTTAGGTGCAGAAATAGAAAATGAAAATGGATTCTTCTACAATGGTGGATTCACATATGAATTTGGTGGAAATAATACTGAAGCATATGGTGTAAATGCTGGTGTAGGATATAAATTCTAATAATTAAATAAAAAGATTTATAAATACCTCCCATATGGGAGGTATTTTAATTTTCACTTTTATTTTTTTTAAAATTAAAAATATTTTTAATAAATGTCCTATTAAAAAAAATATGTAAAATAATTAATAGAAAGAAAATTCTTCCCATAATTTTATGTAATTTTTCTCCTGTAATTTTGTGAGACATAAGAAAAATAAGAATAACTAACATAAGAATATCTACTATTGCTTTATATAAAATTTTTGATTTCATAACTCTCCTTAAAAAATAAAGAGGTCTATTTAAAAGACCTCTTAAAAACAAACTAATATTTAAATTTTATTTAGAATTTATATTCAAATCCTGCATAATATGATCTTTCAGAAGCAGGATCATAAACTATTTCTCCTTTTTCTAAAGCCTCTTGTTCAAAATTTTGTCTATTTAGGAGATTATTTATTCCTCCATATAATTTTAAACCATTATCCATAACATAGTTTGCTGTTAAATCAAGAGTAATATTACTTCTTGTTTTATAATTATTTTCTCTATCAAGATAATATCCATCTTTATAATTGAAAGTAAGGATAGTATTAAATTTATCTGTCCAATTTACTCCACTTCCAATATTAGCATTTAGCTTAGAAGCATAAGGAACATAATTACCCTCTATTCCTTTATTTGTATCCTTTGAAATCTTAGCATCAACATATGAAGCTCCCTCAAAGAAGAAGAATTTTCCATATTCTTGACTTAAGTTAAGTTCAATTCCTTTTCTTTCTGTTTCATCAAGGTTGTGATATTTCCAATCATCTCCATGACTAACTTCATTGTAATATATTTCTCCTTTAGTTCTTCCAGCAAAGGCATTAAGTTGAACTACTGAACCTAAAACATAATCTTTTAAACCAATTTCAAGAGTTTGATTAGTTTCTGCATCAAGATTATTTATCTTATATCCTGTACTAGGGCTTTTATCTTGAAATTCAGTTGGAGCAGGAGTTCTAAAACTTTTTTCAAATCTAGTATAAATATTTCCTGTATCTGAATAGATATAGTTTACTGCTA
>JAHHTB010000062.1 GCA_020024855.1 Fusobacterium sp. | reverse complement strand
ATAAGTATATTATACAAAAGAAAAGCGCGATGAGCAATCGCGCTATTTTTTATTTTATATTTTTATAAGAATTATTTAACTACTACAACATTAGCAGCTTGAGGTCCTTTTTGTCCCTCTTTAATATCAAAAGTTACTTTTTCTCCTTCTTCTAAAGTTTTAAATCCTTCTTTTTGGATTTCAGAGAAATGTACAAATAAATCTTTTCCTTCTTCAGAAGTGATAAATCCAAATCCTTTTTCAGCATTAAACCATTTTACAGTTCCTTTGTTCATTATGATACCTCCATAAAAATACTTTTAATTGTAAATAGAAAAATAAATATTAGCTTTGATACTTAAAGTATTTTTATTAAAGATACTTGTAATTCAAATCTATACTTCCTTTACTCTATTACAAAAAGATTATATCTTATTACATTTTATTTGTCAATAAAAATTAAGTATAATTTTTTATAATTGTGTTTTATATTTGAAAAATATTTTCTTTTTATGGATTATAAACTCTTTTTCCAATCTGTAATTTTTTGTTTAGCTTCTTTTATAATATCTTCAGTACTATTTTTTTCAGGATAAATATCTTCAAGAACTTCAATTTTAACTTTTCCTGGTTTAGGGAAAGAACTTCCAAAAGGCATAGATTCATAGAATCCATCTATTCCAACAACAGTAACAGGAATATCAAGTTCTTTAGAAAGTATAGCAAAGAATTTTTTAAATTCATGAATTTCTCCATCTCTAGTTCTAGCACCTTCAGGAAAAATTACAAGATTTTTATTTTCTTTTAATACTTCAGCAGCAATTTGAAGACTTTCTTTAAGATTTTTATTAATATCAACTAAAACGATATTACCATTATTAGCAAAAAATCTTCTTACAGGTTTATCAAAATGTTTTTTGATAGCAAAGAAATAAGTATCTTTTGCTTGCTTATATTTAAAAATATGAGAAAGAGCAAATGCATCAACAAAACTTTCATGGTTAAGAACGTATATTCTAGGTTCACTACTTATTTTTTCTAATCCTTTTTTCTCAAGTCTTAAATATAATGCAAATATAGGGGCAGTAAGAATTCTAAATAAAAGGACAGCCCATGATTTTGGTAATTGATAATTTATTTTTTCATTTAAAATATCTTTCCAATTTACACTTTCGTTGTGGTAAGCATTACTATGAACTCTAATATATTCACAAATATTTCTTATTACTTTTATTCCACCAACTTCATCTTCATTTACAGTGAAATCAAATGTTTTTTCAATGAAAGCATTAAGTTCTACCACATCAAGAGAGTCAAGCCCTAAATCTATTTCAATATGAGAATCAGGAGTGATATCAAGCTCATGTTCTTTCTTCATATATTCATAAAGTGCTTGGAATTCTCTTGTATTATATTCTTTATCATCTTTTTTGATATTTTGATTTTGCTCTTTTTTATTTTCTTCTGAAATAATTTTTTTCTCAGAATTATTTATAATATCTTTAAGCATAAATCTTCTCAATTTTCCGAGTTTTGTTTTTGGAAGTTCTTCTTTAACAATTTTTATTTCAAGAATTTTTCTATAAGCTGGAGCTTTAACATTGTAGCTATCAATTATTTCCCATTTTAAAGTTTCTGTAATATTTGTAATTTTTCTTTCTTTTACTTTGTCAAAATCAGGGAAAACTAAAGCAAGAAGGTGATTGTTATGCTCAACAACAGCAATATCTGTAATAAGATCTGTTCCTTTTACAATTTCATTTTCAATATCAACAGGGTTTATATTTTTACCATTAGATAAAACAATCATCTCTTTTTTTCTACCAACAATAGTAATATATCCATCTTCAATTTTTCCTAAATCTCCAGTATGGAACCAACCTTTGTGGTCAATTACTTCTTCAGTAGCATCAGGTCTATTGTAGTACCCTTTCATAACGTTTCTACCTTTTACGATAATTTCTCCATCATCAGAAAGTTTAGCACTTACTCCTGGAATAGTAGTTCCAACAGTACCAATGTGAATATCATTTGGTCTATTGAAAGCTATTATAGGAGAAGTTTCAGTAAGCCCATACCCTTCAAGAACTTTTATTCCTAAAGTTTTAAAATCTTCAAGAATAGCAGGTTCAATTTTAGCTCCACCAGAAACTAAGAATCTAATATTTCCTCCTAAACCTTCATGAACTTTTTTGAAGATAATTCTGCTAAGTTTTTCACTTTTTATTTTTTTACAAAGGTTGAACATTTTAAGAGCAAATCCATTTGCTTTTATTTTTGTCATAATACCTTTGTGAATCATTTCCCATAATCTAGGAACACCAACAACTATTGTTATTTTATATTTTTTTAATGCACTTTGTATAGCTTGAGCAGAAAGTTCATCATTTATAACAATAAGTGTACCAATATGAATAGCCATTAATAAATTTATTGATAATGGAAGAACATGATGATATGGAAGAAGAGCAAGAACTCTATCTTGTGGTGTAGCAAGTTTTATTTCTGTAATAGCATCAACATTTGACATAAGATTATCAAATGTTAAAACTACCCCTTTAGGTTTTCCAGTAGTTCCAGAAGTGTATAAAAGTACTCCTGTATCTTCACTATTAGGTGAATAGATAACATATTCATCTACAGTAAAATTATTTGGTACAGTTATATCATCAACATTGATTAATATTATTTCTTTTTTTGAAAGAGCAATAGCTTTTTTAGCAGTTTCTAAATTTTTATTAGATGTAAAAATATATTTAGGAGTTGCATCAGTTAAAACATATTCTAGTTCTTCAGCAGAATAGCCAGCATCAAGATTTACAGGTACACTTTTACTATTCCATACTGCAAAAAAGCTACATATAAATTCAGGTCTATTCTCCATAAAAAGAATAGCCTTGTCTTCATTTTTTTTCACTTCTAATAAAGAGGAAAAGTATTTTGCTGTTCTTATAATATCTTTGTATGAATATTTTTTATCTTTGTATATAACAGCCTCTTTATTAAAATCAGTTACAAATTTCATTAAAAAATCCCCCTTTTATAAATTGTCAATAATTTCTTCTAGTTCTTTTTTATCTTCGGAACTTAAATCAATTCCTTTTTTTAGTTTGTATAGTATCTCAGAATCTTGTCCTGTCATGCTTTTTTCTAGTATTTTTATAATTAATTTAATATAAAAGTTCATTTGCTCTCCTTTAAATTTTTTATTTTTAATATGCAGGAATATAGTAAATAGATAAAAAATTAAAAAAACTTCCACCTATTACAAAAATATGCCATATAGTATGACTATATTTTATATTTTTTATCATATATATAATGGATCCAACAGAATATATAATTCCACTTATAATAAGGTATTTTAATGAAAGTGGATTTAATGTTATTTTGATATCTTTAAATATAAATATTACCATCCACCCCATAAATAAATATATTAATGTAGAAATTAATTTAAATTTTCCTGTAAAAAATATTTTAAATATTACTCCCAAAAAAGTAAGTCCCCATTGAGCAAAAAATATAATCCATTTTATTTTACCAGTAAGAATTGTAAAAATGTATGGTGTATAGGCAGCAGATATTGAAATGTATATTGCTATATGGTCAAGAATTCTAAAGATTTTTTTTAATTTTTTATTTTTTAAAATATGGTATGTACCTGACATCACATATAAAAAAATAAGAGCAATACTAAAAATAGTAGTACCAATAATATAGCTTTCTTCATTTGTTTTGATTGAATGAAAAATAAGAATAATAAATCCTAAAAAAGATATTCCAGCCCCAATATAGTGAGTGATTGCATTCAATTGTTCTTCTCTATATTCTTCTATCATAAATTTTCCTCCTTCATATATATTATGATATATCATTAAAATAAAAATGTCTATAATTTTTACATTTACAATACTTTATAATATGAAAATGCACTATTTCAAAATACCATTGTATTTTTTTTGTTTTCATGCTAGAATTAATTGATTTTATTTTATGAAATAGGAAGTGGTAAAAAATGGTAGAAAAGAAATATATAGCACCCAATGCAATAACTGCTGCTAATATGCTTCTTGGTTATTTAAGTATAACTTCATCAATAAGAGGAAACATAGATTATGCAATATGGTTTATATTTTTAGCAATGGTATGTGATGCATTAGATGGGAAAACAGCAAGAAAATTAAATGCTTTTAGTGAATTTGGTAAAGAATTTGACTCCTTCTCTGATGCGATATCATTTGGTATAGCTCCAAGTATTTTAGTTTATTCTATTTTATCTGCATATCCTAAATTTGTTTCAATAGTAATTCCAGTAGCATTTATATATGCTTTCTGTGGTGTTATGAGACTTGTTAAGTTTAATGTAATAACAACAGCTTCAGAAGATAAAGATGATTTTAGTGGAATGCCTATTCCTAATGGGGCAGCAACTGTAATATCATATCTTCTTATTTGTAAAGCATTAGAAGGACATTTTGAGTATCAATTTTTTAATGTAGAAGTATTTATAGCAATAACTATTATATCAGCAGTTCTTATGGTATCAACAATTACATTCTTAACTCCAGATAAGGTATTTAGAATACCTAAAAATTTTATGGTACCTTTTGTAATTGTAGTATTAGGAACATTAAAATATAGTATGTTTATTATTTCTTTCTATTATATAATTTATAATTTATTCCAGTACCATTTATATAAAAAAGAATTAAAACATTCAAGTGACAGAGAAGAAAATAAAGAATAAAAACCAAAGAGAATAACAGAACTATTTTCTTTAATAATTTAGGGAGGATTATGAAAATCTTAGTTGTAAGATTTAAACAAATAGGGGATGCTATTTTATCTTCTTCAATATGTAATACATTAAAAAAGACATTTCCAGATGCAGAAATAGATTATGTTTTATACGAACATGTTGTACCTTTATTTGAAAATCATAAATATATTGATAATGTTATAAAAATAACTAAAGAAGAACAAAAAAATCCTTTCAAATATTTTTTGAAAGTTTGGAAAATAACAAGAAAAAAATATGATATAGTGATAGATATTATGTCTACACCTAAAAGTGAATTTTTTACTTTATTGTCTTTAAGTTCGGTTTATAGAATAGGACGTAAAAAGAAATATAGAGGATATACTTATACACACAAAATAGAAGAACCAAAAGATGCAAAAGATAAGGTTGATAAATTTTTAAGAATGTTAAAACCCTTAGAAGAAAAGTATAAAATCATATATGATAATAATTATACACTTACAATTACTAAAGAAGAAAAAGAATATATGAGAAATAAAATGAAAGAAGCAGGAATTAATTTTTTAAAACCAGTTGTAGCTTGTGCCATAAATTCTAGAGTACCTTCAAAAGTTTACCCTATAGAGTATATGGTAGAAGTAATAAATACTCTTCTTAAAGATTTAGATATACAAATTGTCTTTTATTATTCACCTGATGAAAAAGATTTTGCACATAATGTTCACAAAAATTTATTAGATGATAATAAAAAAATATTTTCTAATATAGAAACGACTTCAATAAGAGAACTTGCAATGTTACTTTCAAACTGCGATATGTTTTTTGGAAATGAAGGAGGGCCAAGGCACTTGGCACAAAGTCTTGATATTCCAAGTTTTGCAATATTTAACCCAGATTCTGACAAAAAAGAATGGCTTGCTAATGCTAGTGATAGACATCAAGGTGTTGAAGTCAGAGATATAAGGACGAATACTGAAAATATGACAAGAGATGAAAAATATAGACTAATGACTCCTGAATATATAGTTTCAAAAGTTAAAGAGATTTATTTTAAATATGTAAAAAGATAGTAAATTGACTTTGGTAAAACCAAAGTCAATTTTATTTTAAGAAAAAATAAAAAACACCTCATTTTTTCTATATTACTATGATATAATTTAAAGAAAGGAGTTTCATATGAGACAAAATAAAATAAAATTATCAAAATTTTTATATTTTATATTTTTTATTATGTTGTTTTCTTTTAATGGTTGTGTATCCTATCGTCATTCAGTAAATGTAAGTTCGTATAGTACTAATGAAAATATTGGAAAAAAATATTTTCTTCAAGTTAGTGAAAAGAAATTAAAAGATAAAACTATAGCTTTACAAGTGAAAGAATTTGAAAAATATATTGATATTATTTTGGCACAAAGAGGATATATAAAGGTAAATAATATAAAAAATGCAGATCAATATATAGTTTTTGATTATAATATATCAGCACCTCAAGTATATACTTATTCTTATGAAGAGCCTGTATATGATACAGTTCTTCGCCCTTATACAAGATATAGAAAGATAGATGGTGTGTACTATCCTTATACATACTGGGATAGAGAATATGAAATTGTTGGATATAGAACTAGAATAGGAACAAGAACTTCTTATTCAAAAAATATTTATATAAATTCATTTAATAAAACAAAAACAAAAAATATTTGGCAGATATCTGGAAATATAACTGATGAAAATGGAGATTTGAGATATGTATTTCCTTATCTTGTAAAAGGAATAAGTGGATATATAGGAACTAATAGTAGACAGATTATAAATGTAGTTGTTCCTGATGATGATTTAGAAGTTCAGATGATGAAAAAAGGTGAAGTAAGTACAAGTGCAATTGCAAAATAATTTTTGATTTTTGGGAGATGGACAACAATGGAAAAACCTATACAGATAAAAAAAAGTGGAAAAATATATCTTCAACTTTACTTTCAAATAAAAGAAAAAATAGAAAAAGGAAAAATAAAAGGAAAACTTATTCCTGTTAGAAAAATGGCCGAAGAACTTAACATAAGCCCTTCAACAGTTGCTAAAGCATATGATGAATTGGAAAAAAATGGATATATTATAAAAAAAGAGGGAAGTGGAGCATATATAAAATTCCAAAAAAAGAGAAATGTATATTTAGAGGATCATATGGAAAGTGAAACTTTTAGATATGGATATTTTAATCCTGAATTTAATATAGACTTTGCTTCAGCAACTCCAAATGAAACAATTTTACCTATGGCAAGTTTAAAAAGAGCTATAAATTTTGTATTAGATAGAGATAAAGAATCAGCTTTTCTTTATGAAGATCCACAAGGGTACTATTTCCTTCGTAAAACTATTTCAGAAAAATTAAAAAAAGAAAAAATAGATGTAGATATAAAAAATATACAGATTGTTTCAGGAGCTCAACAAGGAATAGACATTATTTCAGAGTCTTTTCTTTACCAAAATGATATTGTAGTAGTGGAAGATCCAACTTATAGAGGGGCAAAAGATACATTTAAAAAGGCTGGTTGTAGAGTGATGGAAGTTTCTGTTTATAATGATGGATTTTCAATTAAAGAATTAGAAAAAATTTTATATAAAAAAAAAATAAAATTATTTTATACTATGCCTAATTTTCAAAATCCTACAGGAATATCAATAAACTATGAAAAAAAGAAAAAACTTTTAGAGTTAGCTGAAAAATTTGATTTTTATATTTTAGAAGATGATGGGTTATCAAATTTATATTTTACAGGAGAGAAGCCAGAAACTTTAAAAAGTTTGGATAAAAATGATAGAGTTATTTATATAAAAAGTTATTCAAAAATTTTTATGCCAGGACTTAGACTAGCATACATAACTATTCCAAATTTTTTATTACAAACTATTTTAACAAGAAAATTTTCTACAAATGTTTATCATTCTGGTTTAAATCAGAGAGCTTTTCAATATCTTCTTGAAAATGGAGATTGGGATATTCATATGGAAAAAGCTAGAAGAATTTTTAAAGAGAAACAGAAAAAAATGTATACATGCCTTAAGAAGATAAAAGATATAACTTTTAAAAAACCAAAAGGTGGTTTATGTTTTTGGATAAAACTTCCAGAAAATATATCAAGTAAAGCTATTTATGTTAGTATGCTTTCTCATGGTGTTGGAATTCTTCCAGGAGTAGTTTTTTCTGAAAATAAAGATAACTATGTGAGAATAAGTTTTGCTCAGTGTGAAGAAAAAGATATAGAAGATGGGATAAAATTATTTGCCTGTGCAATAGATAAATTAAAATAATAAAACTAAAGAAACTTCATAAGGTTATTGAGGTTTCTTTTTTTAATGGAAAAATTTATTTGAATTTTAAATAATAAAATAGTAAAATAATCAGGGCAGAAAGGAGTAGTAAATGTATAAGAATGGAATTTTAAGAACACTGAGATTAGAGAAAAGACTTTCCAAAGAAGAACTTTGTGAAATTTTTAATAAAGAATATAATTTAAAAATAAATAAAAATATGATTTCTAAATGGGAAAGCGGACAGATTGTTCCTACAGGGATTTATCTTTCGATATATGCAAGATATTTTAATATTAGTTCTAGTTATATATCAAGTCTTATAGAAAGCAGTACTTTAAATGAGAAAGATTTACAGAACAGTACAGATGATATAAATATAGTAAAAAGGCTTAGAGAGGAACAGGGACTTTCTCAAGAACAACTTGCAGAGCTAACAGGATACAAAACAAGAAAAAGAATAGAGGAGATAGAAGAAGGAATATCTATTATCCCAGAATCAAGAATTTCTAAGTTTGTAAAAATTTTAAAGACAACAAAGGAGATACTTGTAAAAGATAATTCTGAAAGCAAAGGGAAAATATCAGAAAAAAGTTTTTTGAAACCAGATATTATTCTTGAAACAGGAAGAGAACTTTATTTTGATGTGATAAATCTTAATAAGATTGTTCTACATTATTATGAGAATGAGGAAGAAAAAATTATAGAATTAACACAGGATCAGCTAAATGAATTTAATAAATCTATGGGAATTGTAAATATTCTTTTTGATAGTCCATATATTACAAAGGCAGATAAATTTAGTTTAAAAAGAGAAGCATTAAAATGCTATGTAAAAACATTAATGAGTAGTTCTCTTGTAAGAGAATAAAAAAATGGGCTGTAAAATAACAACCCATTTTTTTATTATAGGAAATGAACTCCACATTTTTCATATGCTTCAACCATTTCTTTTGGCCAAACAGATGCCTGAACTTCTCCAATATGAACTTTATCAAGGAAGAATAAACAAATTCTAGATTGTCCTATCCCTCCTCCAATTGTATATGGTAATTTTCCTTCTAATAGAGCTTTATGGAAAGGAAATTCTTTTTTTTCTTCAGCATTTGCAAGTTTTAATTGTTTCTCAAGACTCTCTTCACTAACTCTTATACCCATAGATGAAAGTTCAACAGATCTATTTAAAGGTGGATACCAGAATAAAATATCTCCATTTAATTCCCAGTCATCATAGTCAGGAGCTCTTCCGTCATGTTTTTCTCCTGAATTTAAAGTTTTTCCAATTTGAGAAATAAAGACAGCTTTATATTCTTTTGCAATAGCATGTTCTCTTTCTTTTGGTGTTAAATTAGGGTATCTATCTTCTAATTCTTGAGAAGTTATAAATGTAATTTCTTCTGGAAGTTTTTTAGAAAGTTGAGGGTATTCTCTTAAAATATATTCTTCAGTCTTTTTAAATGCTCTGAAAATATTTCTAACAATGTGTTGTAAAGTTTTTGTTGTTCTTTCTTCTTTCTTAATGATAAGTTCCCAGTCCCATTGATCAACATAAAGAGAATGAATATTTGAAAGATCTTCCTCTCTTCTAATTGCATTCATGTCAGTGTAAAGTCCTGTATGCATAGGGAATTGATATTTGTGAAGAGCCATTCTTTTCCATTTTGCTAGAGAATGAACAATGTGGTAATCTCCATCTTCAAGCTTAGTAGTAAAAGAAACAGGTTTTTCATAACCATTTAGGTTGTCATTAAGTCCAGAATCTTCTCTTACAAATAATGGTGCAGAAACTCTTGTAAGATTTAATTCATAAGACAGAGCTCTTTCAAAAAAATCTTTTACTTTTTTAATACTTACTTCTGTTTCCAAAAGGCTTAATTTGTTTTCATATCCTTCTGGTACTAATACATCTTTCATAATTCCACCTCTTTATTAAATTATTTTTAATTCAAAGAATAAAAAAAGTCATCTGATTTATACCCAGATGACTTCAATTTAACTTTTTTATGGAAGAAAGGGCATAAATCATAACTGTACGTCAAAACGGATTTGCCCTCAATAAAATTTACACGAGTTCAAATCCCTTCAGATTGCCATTATTATTTATGTTTAATAGAACAATAATTTCCATCTTTTTTCCTCCGAATTTATTCATTGAATATAGGTTATACTATTTTAATTAAAAAGTCAATTAATTTTTATTTTAATTAATAAAATAGTTATTATTTTTGAAATTTTATGTTAAAATAAAAAGACTTTTATACTTATTTACTGTTATATAACAG
>JAHHTB010000061.1 GCA_020024855.1 Fusobacterium sp. | reverse complement strand
TGGCATTAAGATATAACGATAGTCTTTATTTCCATATTCAGAAATTTCAAACATAGAAGATGCATTTGTTCCTCTCATCATAATATTATTAGAAATATTATTTAAAAATTCAAGTAGGAATTTGGTATTAAGAGAGCCTTTAAAATCTTCTCCCTCTTTAAGCATATTTACTTTTTGAGTTACCTTTCCTTTTCCAGAGAAAGTTTTAATTACAAGATTTTTATTTTTAAAATCAAATACAGCTCCATATTTTGTTTCATTACTTGTTTTAGCAACTGTGATAACTTTCTTTAAAGCACTTTTAAACTCATTAGTGTTAAATTCCATAGTTTTATCAAATCCATTATAAGTTAGGATACCTTTAAAGTCAGGGAATGGAAGTTCAGTAGTTCTTGTTGTAAAGTATGAACCCTCCCATAAAAGAATAAGCATATTATCACTAAATCCAATTGTTATATCAGAACCAACTTCCTTAAGAAGTTTTATCATAGCATTAACACTTTCTAAAGGAACAGAAAATTCTTTTTCAAGAGAACAAGGAATATCCTCTTTAAGATATGTAAGTCTATATGAGTCTGTTGAAACAAATTCAGTAAACTTATTTCTGAATAAAATTCTAACACAGTTAAGAGCTAAATTTTCAGGAAGAGGGTGAGCAGAGAATTTACATTTCTCAAGACTTCCTGTAAATATTTCTTTATCAGTTTTAGTAATTTCTAAAGGTACCATCTCTCTTATTTTTGGATAACCCTCATCACTAAGAGTTACAAATTCAGCTTGATGAACTTTTAAATTATTTTCAGAAAGAGAAACTTCTATTTCTTCATCATCAAGAAGTTTTACATATTCAAGAATAAGTTGAGGTTTAACTATAACAGTTCCATCTCTTTTTACCTCTCCATCAACAGATTTAATAAGAGTTGATTCAAGATTTGTTCCTATAAAGATTATCTTTCTATCTTTTACTTCTATTTTAAGACCAGCAAGTATAGGTTTTACAGGATTGTCTTTTAGTATAAGAGTAAAATCAGAAAGTGTATTTGCAAATATTTCTCTTTTTATATAAAATTTCATAATTTACTTCTATCCTCCAATATAATTCGTCAACTATAAGATTATACATTATTATCTTAATTAAGACAAGGAAAATCAGTTATGCATTTTAATTTCTTCCCAATATTTATTTTGAAGTTCAAGAGTAGGAGTAGTATCCTTTAAAAGTTCTGTCTTATCTAAATCATCAAGAGTGAAAAGTGGAGTTTCTTCCACATACTCATTAGCTGGCACATTTATAGATGGTAACATTAGATAGTCAGCAACTAGAGCATAAATTTCAGGTTTATGAATAAATTCTATAAATTTATGAGCATTATCTTTATTTTTTGAAGAATTAAGAATAACAAAAGAGTCTATTGAAGATGAACCTCCCTTTTGTGGAACAACAAAGGCAGTATGCTCTTTTTGTTTGTCTGTAAGCTCCATATATATATTTTCAGCATATCCTTGAACTACCCAAAAATCTTCACTGGCAAAATTCTTTCCAAATGATTCAGAGTCAAATTTTGCAATATTATTTTTCCAACCAATAATTCTATCAGCCGCTTTTTTCATTCCCTCTTCACTATCAGTATCTTGTGAATAACCCTCCATACCAAGTCCAGCAATTAAAACTTCTTTCATATCATCTAAAAGTGTCATTCTTCCTTTTAAATCTTCTCTATCATAAATACTATAATCTTTTTCATAATTAGGAACTTTTTCTGTATTAATAGCAAGAATAGTTGCACTCATTGTATAAGGAACTGCATACATATTTCCCTTATCAAAGCTTTCTAATTTTTTAAGAACTCTTGTATCAATATTTCCATATGTAGAAATTTTACTCTTATCTATTGGAGCAAGCATTTTTTCATTCATCATAATTTCAGCATAATCAGGAGATGGAACAACTATATCATATCCCACTGCTCCAGCTTTTAATTTTGTAAACATCTCTTCATTTGTAGAATAAATATCCTCTATAACTTTTATCCCTGTTTCCTTTTCAAATTTTTCAAAAACTTCTGTTGGAATATATTCAGCCCATGAGTATATATACACAGCATTACTATAATCTAATTTTTGTGTACCCTCACTTTCTTTTTCTCCACCACAACCTATAAAAGCTAGAGATAGAAATGCTGTTATAAAACATTTTTTTAATACTTTTTTCATTTTTCTATATAAAACCTCCATAAAAATAATTACTCAATAAAATAATATTCTATTTAATCATTTAAGTCAAGATAAATAATTATATAGATAAAAAATAGTAAGTATAGTATAATAACTAAAGACAATTAATTTGTGGAGGATAAAAATATTATGATTTATATAGATAGTAAAGAAAACAATACTTTTAAAAAAATAAAAAAATATAGAATAAAAAAATATAGAGATAAAGAGATGAGATTTTTAGCAGAGGGAGTAAAGTTTTTAGATTTTGACACTGTCCCTGAATATATATTAATTGATAAAAATTATTCAGAAAATAGAGAGATATTAGAAAAGATTAAGAAATTTGAAAAGAGTGAAGTAATAGTTTTGTCAGAAACTTTATTTTCACAACTTAGCTCACAAGAAAATTCTCAAGGTGTAATCTTAGTGTATGAATATATGGAAAATGATATAAATAATATTGAGGATAATATAATTATTCTTGATAGAGTGGGAGATCCAGGAAATCTTGGAACTATAATAAGAACTGCTGATGCAGGTGGGTATAAGGATATAATTCTTACAAAAGGAAGTGTAGATGCTTATAATGAAAAAACAGTTAGAAGTACTATGGGTTCAATTTTTAATGTAAGATTATATTATATAGAGGAAGAAACATTATTAAATTTTTTAAAGAAAAAAGAGTATAAAATAATTTCTACTGTATTAAGTGATGATTGTATTCCATATACAGAGATGAAACTTAATAAGAAAAATGCTATTGTTTTTGGAAATGAAGGAAGTGGAATAGGAGAAAATATTGTAAATCATTCAGACGAAAAAGTAATCATTCCTATTTATGGAACTGCTGAGTCTTTAAATGTTGCTATGGCTTGTGGAATTATAATATATAAATGTAGAGAATTACTTTCTAAGTAAAAAATAAAAAGGGCTGTTATTAAAATCTATAAAAATTATTTTTATAAATCTGTAACAGTCCTATATTTTTCATTTTTAATAAAAAAGTACCTAAATAACTAGGTACTTTTTTCTATCTATGAATATTAGTTTTCTTCAGAAAATTCTTCTTTACCTAAACCACAAACTGGGCAAACCCAATCCTCAGGTAAATCTTCAAAAGCTGTTCCTGGAGCTATTCCATTATCAGGATCCCCTAAAGCAGGATCATATTCATATCCACAAGGATTACATATCCATTTTTTCATATAAAAAGCACCTCCGTCTAAAATTTAAAAAATAATTTGTTTTACTTCAATATATAAGACGATAAATCTCTTTAAAAAGTTTATCTTTTAATAGTCTACCATATTGGTCATCTTTAGTGTATCACATTTTTTAGTCATTTGCAAATATTTATCCATTTTCCTTTTGTAACTTCTTCAAGTAGCTCAACTGAAATTTTTACTGCTGAATGAGGAGTTCCACCAGCTGGATAAACAATTTTAAATTCTTTAAGTGTTTCGTCTAAATAAATTTTTAATGGTGTTTTTAATCCAAAGGGACAAAGTCCACCAGGTTCATGGCTTGTGACCTCTTTAATATCTTTTATCATAACTGCTTTTTCATGAAAAATACTTTTGAATTTTTGATTATCAATTTTTGCTGTTCCCTTTGTAAGAATTAATATACATTCCCCACTCTTAAGTTGAAATCCCATAGTTTTTGCTATTTCTTCCTCAGTAATACCAAATGCTTTAGCAGCATTTGCAACAGTATCTGTAATTTCATTTGTTTCTGTCACTTCTAATGGCAGATTATTTTCTTTAAAATAGTTTTTTACACTTTCAAGACTCATATTTATCATCTCCCTATTAAAAATAATCTATTTAAAGAAATTATAGCAAAAAACAAAAGAAAAAGAAAATTTTTATAATTATTTTCTGAAATCTATTGCATTTCGTAAAATCTGGGGTATAATTATGGTAATAATACAAAGGTAGGAGATAGATAAAAATGACTTTAGAAGATTTAAAAGAATTTAATGGGCAACCTGTTTCAGAAGAACAATTAGAGGAAATTAAAGAATGTGAGTTTTCTGATGATATTGAGGATATGGGAAGAAGTCCTATGTATCCAGAACTTACTTGGTACATAGTAACTCTAACAAATGGACAGGAGATAAATATTTTTGTATAAAGCTCATTAATAAATTTGTAGCAATCTTTTTAATACATAAAACATAATAAAAAAGACAAAGTAATGAGGAGGTAACACAAATGGCCAATCAATACAATGCAGAGGGAAAAAAAGAAGGTTTATGGATTAAGTATTATGAAAGTGGGGCTGTAAAAGAGGAAAAGAACTATGTTAATGGTGTGAGAGAGGGAGAATACAAATGTTATTACCCTAATGGAAACATAGAAACTAAAAAATTTTATAAAAATGGAAATCTTCATGGTGTATATGAAACTTTCCTTTCAAATGGAGCAAGAGATACTGTTTATCATTTAGTTGATGGAGAAATAGTTGGAAGATATGAAGCTTTTTATCCTAATGGGCAGACTAAAAAATTAGTAGAACATATTAATAACTGGACTACTACTACAAATGTAAAATTCTACCCAGATGGAAAAGTTCAATGTGACTTAAACTATAAAGAAGGAAAGCTTTTTGGTCCATACAAAGAATATTACCCTAATGGACAAATATATATATTTGCAAATTATCTTGAGGGTGGAATATTAGATGGAACATATAAAGAGTATGACGAAAATGGGAACATTGTAAAAGATTGTGTTTATAAAAATGGAAAAATAGAAGAGTTTTAAAACTTCATTACTTTGTTGTAAAATAAAAAATCACATCTATAAATAGGTGTGATTTTTTTATATAGTAATTATAGTTTAAGGTTTGATTATCTACTTCTGAAAACTAATTCTTTAATGATATTTGAAACTATTTCTTTTCCTTTTTCTTCATCAAGAACTTTATTTAAAATATCTTCATAAGTAATTTTAACAATTTTATTTTCTCCACAATCATCTGTAATAGAAATTCCATCTTCTTCTGTTTTGAAAGTTACAATGTGAGGACATTCTGTATATTTTTCTTCACCTAATAATAAATAATTTAATTTTTGGTTTAATTCTTGGTTCATAATTGCCTCCTTAGATACAATAAATATTCTGTTAAAAAACTACCTTTTTTATATTTATATTATAACACATAATCAAAGAAATTAAAAATATTTTTTGCTTTTTTTAAAAAGAGCTAGAAAAATTTTCTAAATTACCTATTATAATATAGATTTTAAAATTTTATTTACTTCATCTGGATTTTCTAAATTAGAAATATGTCCAGCATTTTCAATTTTAAAAACTACTGAATTTTGAGTAAGGTTTGACATCTCTTTAGTTTCATAAAAAGGTCTTGGTATATCATATTCCCCTGCTAGAAAATATGTTGGTATAGAAATATCTTTTAATTTTTCTAATATATTCTCTCTTCCAAAAATTTCTTTTCCTAATCTTACTATTGTATCTATATTGTTAGCCTCTATATTTAAAAGAGAGTTATAAAATTTATTATAAAGTTCTGTCTTATTTTTAGAAGTTTCTGGAGAAAAGAATATAGGTGCTATCTTTTCTGCCATAGGTTGTGGAATATGTCCCACACTTTTAATAGTATCTAGCATTGAAAAATAAAGATTTTTAGTTTCTAAAGGCTCACTTCCCACATAAGAGTCCATTATAACAAGTTTTTTAACTTTCTTTTTATCTAATTCATAAATATATGGGGCTAACATACCACCAACAGAAAGTCCAACATAAACATACTCATCTATTTCTAATGTTTTTATAAAAGATACAATTTCATTAGCAAGAGATTTTAAATTAACCTCTTTTTCATTAGAAATAGGCATAGAACTTCCATGAGCTGGTAAATCTATTGAAATACAACGATAATCATTTTTTAAAAAATCAATTTGAGGTTTCCACATCTCCTTACTCCAAAGATATGAATGAATAAATACAACTGTCCTTCCTTTTCCCTCATCAATATAAGAAAATTTCATAAATCATCTCCTTTTTATATAGAATATTTTTAGATATTATTTTAGCATAAAATTTTTTTATTTACAAAGGGTAATTAAAAGATAATTAGAGAACTTTTTTGAAAAATAGATATTTACAAAATAAAACAATTTATAAAAGATATATTGATGTGATACTATATACTAGTGCAGATAAATTTTTCAGGAGGACAAAAATGACAACAACTTTTATTTACAGCCTTGGTCTTTTGAGTTTGTTTTTACTTATAGGAGTGGTGTTAAGAGCAAAAATAAAAATATTACAAAATCTTTTTCTTCCCTCTTCTGTAATAGGGGGATTTTTACTTCTTATGTTACCACTTCCAAAGGAATATATAAATATTTATTCAAAAATTCCGGGAACACTTATAGTTCCTATTGTGGCATCAATTCCACTTGGACTTACTATTTCCAAAAATAAGGAGAGATTAAAAACAGTTCTTCCCCATGGGCTTATTATGATGGGGGTAACTATGGCACAAATAATAGTGGGTATAGTTTCATACTTACTATTTAAAAATATTATTCCAAATCTTTATCCAATATTTGGAGCAGAACTTGAATTTGCTTTTGCAGGTGGGCATGGAACAATAGGAATGTTATCAAATATGTTAAAAGAAAAAAATCTTCCTTATTGGGATATATCTCAAGGGGTAGGTTCAGCCATTGCCACTTTTGGTTTAGTCGGTGGAATACTTTTCGGTATGCTTATAATAAATATTGGTGCAAGAAAAAGAATGTGTGGTTATATAGAAAAACCAGAAAATATACCAGAGTCATTAAAAACAGGATATGAAAGAGATATTACAAAACAATCTTTCATTGGTAGAGAAACAACACTTTCCACATCAGTTGATACCCTTGCTTTTCATGGGGCATTAATTCTTAGTGTAACAGCACTTGCCTATTTTATATTTAATTTTGTAAAAGTACATAATATTATGTATTTTAAAAGTATAGCTGTGTGGACATATGCAATATTTTTAATGTTTCTTGTTTGGTATATAATGTGTAAGTTAAATCTTAATTATTTAGTTGATAGTAAAGTAAAAGCAAAATTTTCTGGAATGCTTACAGAGTATGCAATACTTTCAGCCATTGCAAGTATGCCATTAAAAGTGATAGCACAATATATTGTACCTATAATATTTGTTTCTCTCCTTGGTTTTCTTGTTACATTTTTATATATATTTATCCTAAGCAAAATTTATATAAAAGATGATTGGTTTGAACATTCAATTATAAGTTTTGGAATGAACACAGGAATATTTATAACAGGACTTTTACTTTTAAGAGTTACAGACCCAGAACTAAAAAGTTCAGCCTTTGCAGATCACACTTTATGTTATGCTATGACTTCATGGAGTTTTGTCATAGTTGGAATTCTTCTTGATGTTTGGATTTCAAAGGGAGCAATAGTTGCTTTAATTTCAACTTTTGTTATGCTATTTTTATTTACTGTTCTTCTACCATTAACAGCAAGAAAAACTATGAAACCTTGATATTTTGCATAAAAAGGCATATAATAAGGTTGGCTGGAGATTTTAGGAGATGATTTATATGAAAGAGCATAAATATGTAAACTTTAATCAGGAGTCTGATGTACATTATATCATCAACAAATATCATAAAAAAGAACATGAGGCAGTAAAAGAGTTTCTTGAAACTTTAAAAGGACAAAAAACTCTTACTCATGATGATGTATTTGCCTTGATAGAAAAAAATTTGAAATTTAAAAAAATAAGTAAGTAGTTTTTATTTTGTTAAATTTATTTAATTTTTTAATTACATCTCCAGTATGAATAAGACGATTAGTATCCTAATCGCCTTTTTATTTTTTTGTAAAAAATACCTTTTTAATATTATTCCATTCTCATAAATATTTATGATATAATGTAAATATAAAATTTAAAGAGGTGCATTAAAATAGATAACAAGTTAAGTAGAGAAGAAAAAATAAAAAGAAAGTTTTTAGGGGCACACGTTTCAGCACAAGGGGGAGTATCTAATGCCTTTCTTCAAGTAAATGAAATTGGTGCAAGAGCCTTTGCTCTTTTTACAAAAAACCAAAGAAGATGGGATTCAAAACCATTAGAAGAGGGAGAAATAAAAAAATTTAAAGAATTTATGAAAGAATATAATATATCTCCAGATTATATACTTCCACATAATAGCTATCTTCATAATCTTGGAAATGGAGATAGCGAAAAAAGAGAAAAGTCTTTAAATGCTTTTATTGATGAAATGGATAGATGTAATAAGCTGGGACTTAAATATATAAATATTCACCCAGGAAGTCATTTAAATCAAATTTCTGTTGAAAAATGTATAGAGCTTATAGCTAGTGCTATTAATGAGGCTCATAAAAAAGTTCCTAATATAGTTGTTGTTCTTGAAACAACTGCTGGACAGGGAAGTAATATTGGAAGTAAGTTTGAAGAAATAAGAGATATTATAAATCTTGTGGAAGATAAAAAAAGAATAGGTGTTTGTATTGACACTTGCCACACTCTTTCAGCTGGATATGAACTTAAAGACGAAGAGGGATATAATAAAACTATGGAAGAATTTGAAAATATTATTGGTTTTAAATATCTAAAAGGTGTACACCTAAATGATAGTAAATTTGATACAGGCTCTAAGAAAGATAGACATGATAGTATTGGAAAAGGGGTATTAGGTGAGGAGTTTTTTATGAGATTTATGAATGATGAAAGATTTGATAATATTCCTATTATTTTGGAAACTATTGATAGTAATATTTGGAAAGATGAGATTTCATATTTATATAGTCTTATTAAATAAATTTTTATAATTTGACAAATAAAATAAATAGCTTTATATTAATATTAGGTATAGTAATGTAATACTATATCTTATCGGGAACCGTATTATAAGAATATCAACCCTTTAATTGACATTTCTCAAAAAATAGGATACAATATTGATGAGTGATAAGTGTAGATGTCTACGGGCTACTACACAGAAACCTAGTATCCTACGGGATACTAGGTTATTTTTTTATATGGAGGATTTTATTATGTTAAAACCTTTTAGTACTTTTAGACAACAATTAAAATAAGAAATAGAAACTTAATTATAAATGATGGTAGTAAAGCTATTGAAATTTTAGAAAGAGAAAATTATTATTATCTTATAAATGGATATAAAAACATATTTTTAGATAATACAAGTGCAACAGAAAAATATCAAGATGGAACAACTTTTAAAGATATTTATTCTCTTTTTTGTTTTGATAGAAATTTAAGAATTATTTTATTAAAAAATTTATTAGAATTTGAAAATATATTAAAAACACATATATCATACTATTTTGCTGAAGAATACAGAACAGACTTTAATTATTTTAATATTAATAATTTTAACTGTGCTACTCCAGATAAAAGAGCAAATACTACTAAATTGATAGCAACTTTATCTAAAGTAATTGAAGAAAAAACAAAAGAAAAAAAATCAACCATTAATCACTATTTATATAAGCATAAATGTTTACCTATTTGGGTTCTTATAAGACAAATAACTTTTGGAGCAACTTGCCATTTTTATAGTTCTTTAAAGGTGAATCTTCAAAATAAAATTTCTAAAAATATAACTAAAAGGTTTTTTCAAAAATATCCATCTAAAAAAAATTTAAAAGGATACCCAAGTATTCCTCTACCTCCAGAACAGCTAGAATCAATTATGAATTTTACTAATGAATTTAGAAATATTTGTGCTCATGACGAAAGATTATATAATTATACAAGTACAAAAACAAAATTGAAAAAGACTTTTTTACATTTTCATAGCAATTTAAAATTTAAAGGAAATCTTTTTGATGTAATTTTGATTTTAAAGTTCTTTGTTCCAAAAAGTAATTATATAGAGATGATAGCTGAAATAAAAAAAGAATTAAATAAACTTCAAAAAAAAATTAACGATTTAAAATATAATGAAATTTTACAAGAAATGGGCTTTATTCAAAATTGGGATAAGATAGTTTTAAGTTAATCACATAGTTTTTAAAAATATTATATTAATAAAAGGAGTGATGGTAAATATGGATTTTACAACAAGAAGAAGTATAAGAAAGTATAAAGATATGCCAGTTGAA
>JAHHTB010000060.1 GCA_020024855.1 Fusobacterium sp. | reverse complement strand
GATTCTTAATGAATAAGATATTATTTTTGTAGGAGGAAAAAATGTTAAAGAAGAGTGAAACTATTGAGAGAATAATTAATACAGGAATAGTAGCAGTAGTAAGAGCTGAAAGTATAGATGAAGCAGTAAGAATTTCAAGTGCTTGTATTGAGGGTGGGGTTCCAGCAATAGAAGTTACTTATACAGTACCAGGAGCAACTGAAGTTATAAAAGCATTAAAAGAAACATTCCCATCTGAAAAATTAATCGTTGGAGCAGGAACAGTTTTAGATATAGCAACAGCAAGAATGGCTATATTAGCAGGAGCTGAGTACATAGTTTCTCCAGGATTTGATGAAGAAACAGCAAAACTTTGTAACTTATACCAAATTCCATATATGCCAGGATGTATGACAATAACTGAAATGACAAAAGCTATGCAATATGGAGCAGATATTATAAAATTATTCCCTGGAAGTGCTTTTGGACCATCATTTGTTAAAGCAGTAAAAGCACCTTTACCACAAGCTAATATAATGCCAACAGGTGGAGTAAGTCTTGAGAATGTTGAAGAATGGTTTAAAAATGGAGTAGTTGCAGTTGGTGCAGGTGGAAAACTTGCAACAGGATCAAG
The DNA here is from genome assembly GCA_020024855.1 of Fusobacterium sp. GTDB lineage: Bacteria > Fusobacteriota > Fusobacteriia > Fusobacteriales > Fusobacteriaceae > Fusobacterium_B. The sequence continues at coordinate 9,880 of JAHHTB010000060.1, read as the reverse complement.
TGAATCTATAACAGCAACAGCTAAAGCATTTGTAGAAAAAATAAGAGAGATTAGAAATAAATAACAGGGGGGTTAAAGTGGGAAAAATATTTGATTTTCATAATAGAGAAATTGGGTTAGCTTGTAGTGGTGAAATCCTTTTAAGACTTTCTCCTGTAAATAGTGAACTTTTAGTTCAAGGAACTCTTCTTGAAAAAAATATAGGAGGAGCAGAGTTTAATGTTGCAACTGGTGTTTCTTCACTAGGGGTAAAAAGTACTCTTATAACTAAACTTCCAGAAAATGAATTAGGAAGATATGCAAAAAGAATAATAAATTCAAATGGAGTAGATAGTAGTTTTATAGTAGATGATAATTCTCTATATAAACGTTTAGCTATTTATTTCTATGAGTATGGAGCATCTCCAAGAAAACCAAATGTAACTTATGATAGACATGATTCATCATTCCAATTTTTATCAGTTGATGAAATAAATAAAGAAATTTATGATAAATGTGAAATTTTCCATACAAGTGGGATAAGTCTTGGACTTTGTGAAAACTCAAAACAACTTACTAAAGATTTAATAAAGAACTTTAAAGAAAAAGGTGGATTAATTTCTTTTGACGTAAACTTTAGAAGAAATCTTTGGGGAAATGAAGAAAATGCAAGAGTGGAAATAGAAAAGATTCTTCCTTCTATTGATATTCTTTTTGCATCAGAAGAAACATTTATAAAAATGTTTAAGAAAACAGGAGATTTAAAAGATATAATGAGAGATTTTGCAAAAGAACATAATCTTTCTCTTATTGCATCAACTCAAAGAACTGTAAATTCCCCAAAATCTCACAACTTTACTTCTATTATTTATAATAGAAAAGAAGATAAGTTCTATTTTGAAAAGCCATACGAAAATATAGAAATTGTGGATAGAATAGGAAGTGGAGATGCTTATGTTGCAGGAGTTCTTTATGGAATATTAAACTATAATGATACAGAGATGGCATTAAAATATGGAAATGCTTGTGGAGCTATAAAAAATACAATAACAGGTGACAACAATTGTGCAGGTGCAGGTCTTATAAAAGGAATTATAGAGGACCATGAGTTTGGAAGCACTAGTGAAATGAATAGATAAGCTACAATGTTTTTTGTAATTGAAAAATTTTTACCTTTCTTAAAAGAGCAGGATTTTCCTGCTCTTTCTTTATAGAAAACTTATTTTTATGTGACATTGTTACATACATAATTTTGAAAAGATAGTATAATGGATACATGAATAGATGAAAAAAAGGTAAAGTTTAAGGAGGAAATGAAATGGCAGTTCTACATGTAACAAAAGATAATTTTGAAAAGGAAGTATTAAATTCGGATATACCAGTATTAGTTGATTTCTGGGCAACATGGTGTGGACCTTGTAGAGCATTAGGACCAATTCTTGACGAAGTATCAGATGAAGTTTCAACAGTTAAGATTGTAAAGGTAAATGTTGATGAAGAATCAGACTTAGCTGGAGATTTCAGAATAATGTCTATTCCTACGATGATTTTATTTAAAAATGGAAAACCAGTTGAAAAATCAGTTGGACTAATTCAAAAGAATGAAGTTCTTGATTTAATAAAAAAATAATCCTAAAAGCTAAAGAAATTAAAGTTTTACAAACTCCCAAAAAATAACAGAGAGGTTTACTCCTCTCTGTTATTTTGTTTATAATAATTTTTTTAATTTAGATTTATCTATAATAGCAACAGTTCCTCTTGAAAGAGAAACTATTCCTTCTGTTTGAAAATATTTAAGCATTCTTGAAACAACTTCTCTAGCAGTTCCCATATTTTTAGCAATATAATCATGAGTGAGAGTTAAAACATCTGATTTTGATGAGATAGATTCTTCTAAAAGAAAGATTGCAAGTCTTTTATCAAAACTCATAAATAAGATTTGTTCCATTATCCACATAGCATCAGAAAAACTTTGATTTATAACACTATTTGTAAAACTTTCTATATAAATATTTTCATCTTTTAATTCTTTATATTTATATGGATTTATAAGATAAACTTCACTATCTTTTTCAGCATCTACAAAAATATCAAAATTTATATTTGAAAGAATGCATGAAGCAGAGAGAGCACACACTTCATAAGGATTTAGTTTATATAGAGTAATTTCTTTTCCAGTTGAAGAAAGCATATATACTCTTATAAGTCCACTTTTAACCACAAGGATACCAGTACATTCAGTAGAATCATGAATATTTTCTTCTGCAGAAAATTTTTGAAGAGAACTACTATCCAAAATAATTTTTTGTTCTTCCTTTGATATTTTATCCCAAAAAGGAAAAGCTTTTTGGAAAAATTTTTGACGGTCTGTCATGAATAATTTCTCTCCTTTCTATTATTGATGATAAGCATAAAAATTTAAATATAATTTTTAATAAAAAAACTCCCTGCATATAAAATTTTTATAAGCAGGGCAATTTTTTAATAATTAAAAATTAGATACTATATAATGCAATCATTCTCTTTAATCTTGCAAGAGTTCTAGTTTTTCCAATTATAGAGATAAGATTATATAAGTCAGCACCTTTAGGTTGACCAGTAAGCACTGCTCTTAAAGGCATATATACTTTTCCAGGTCCTTCACCAATTTCATCTAAAGTATCAGTAAGAAGTTTTTTAGCATCATCTAAAAGAATATCTTCTGTAGGATATGTTTCTATTTTTTCAAGGAATAATTTGATTGATTTTTTACCAATTTCATCTTGAATTCCATTGTATAATCTTTCAATTCCTTTTCTTTCTTTTTTATCCATATCTTCAGTTAATTCAGGAAGAGTGTATTCATCTTTAAAGTAAACTTCTGATTCATCAGCAATTTCTTTTAAAGTATGAGCATGTTCTCTTATGATTTCAACTATTCTTTCAAGAGAAGATCTTTCGTGATCTGTTAAAGTTTCTCCTACATATCCTTTAGCTTGGAAGAAAGGAATAGCAAGTTCAGTTAACTCTTTAAGATCTTTTAATCTCATATGTTGGTTATTTATCCAACCAAGTTTTACAAGGTCAAATACAGGTCCACCAAGAGAAACGTTATCAATATTAAATGTATCTTTAAACTCTTGTAGAGAGAAAATTTCTTTTCCATCTTTGAAAGAGTAAGCCATAAGTCCAAGGAAGTTTAATAATCCTTCTTTTAAATATCCATTATCTTTATACCAGTTTAATGAAACAGGATTTTTTCTCTTAGAGATTTTAGTTCTATCACTATTTCTTAAAAGAGGCATGTGGATAAATTCAGGTTGTTCCCAACCAAATGCTTTATATAATTGGATATGCTTAGGAGTTGAAGAAATCCATTCTTCTGCTCTTATGACATGAGTTATTCCCATTAAGTGATCGTCCACAACGTTTGCAAGGTGATATGTAGGGAAACCATCAGCTTTTAATAAAACTTGGTCATCAATTTTACTATTTTCAAAAACAATATCTCCTCTTAATCTATCATGAATAACAGTTTCACCTTCATAAGGCATTTTTAGTCTTATAACATATGGTTCTCCTGCAGCAAGTTTAGCTTCAATTTCTTCTTTAGTAAGACTTCTACAATGTCCGTCATACCCTGGAGCTTTTTTCATTGCTTTTTGTCTTTCTCTTAAATTGTCAAGTCTTTCAGGAGTACAGAAACAATAGTATGCTTCACCTTTTTCAACTAATTGTCTAGCATAGTCACCATAAATTCCAAATCTTTCAGATTGTCTGTATGGTCCTACAGGTCCACCGATATCAGGACCTTCTGCCCAGTTTAATCCAAGCCAATTAAGAGTGTCAAAAATCATTTGTTCTGATCCCTCTGTGTATCTATTTTGGTCTGTGTCTTCTATTCTTAAAATAAATTCTCCGTTATTTACATGTGCAAAAGCGATATTGAACATAGCAATATATGCTGTTCCAACATGAGGATCTCCTGTAGGAGATGGAGCTACCCTAGTTCTTACTTTTCTTTCCATTGCTTGTTTAACCCCCATCATTTTTATTATCTAAATTAAATTTTAACATATTTCATATTTTTTTTAAAGAATTATTTATTCAAAAATATATAAGGTAAATTTAAAAAAATTTTCTTTGAAAATAATTGTTTTTATTAAGTTCACAGTAAGAAATGAGGTTATTTTTTAATCCATCTTAGGTAAGCATTAACAAAATCATCAATATCTCCATCCATAACAGCTTTGATATTTCCAGATTCGCAGCCTGTTCTATGATCTTTTACCATTGTATATGGTTGGAATACATATGATCTTATTTGATTTCCCCAACCAATATCAGATTGTTCTCCTTGTAATTTTTTCATTTCTTCCTCTTTTTTCTTAATTTCTAAATCAAGAAGTTTTGCTTGAAGGACTTTCATAGCTTTTTCTCTGTTTAAAAGTTGAGAACGTTCTTGTTGACAAGTTGTTACAATTCCTGTTGGGATATGAGTAATTCTTACAGCAGAGTCAGTCATATTGACATGTTGTCCTCCAGCTCCTCCAGCTCTATATGTATCAATTCTTAAATCATTAGAATTAATTTCAATTTCAATGGTATTATCAACTTCTGGTAAAACGTCAAGAGAGGCAAAAGAAGTATGTCTTTTTTTGTTAGCATCAAAAGGAGAAATTCTTACAAGTCTATGAACTCCTTTTTCAGCTTTTAAATATCCGTAGGCATATATTCCTTCAACAAGGAGAGTGATAGATTTTATTCCAACTGAATCTCCAGGCATAAAATCAAGTTGGCTAGTTTTATATCCTTTTTCAGCAAACCATCTGCTATACATTCTATAAAGCATATCAACCCAATCACAAGCTTCTGTTCCACCAGCACCAGAATGAATAGTGATGATAGCATTATTTCCATCATATTTTCCATCAAGTAAAAGTTTGACATCAAGAGTATCTATTTCATGAGCAAGTTTTTTATGTTTTTCCTTAAGTTCAGAAATAAAGTCTTCTTCTCCCATATCAACAAACTCTATTAAAACTTCTTCATCATGATACATGTTTTCAATGTTCTTATACTCATTAATAAGATCTTTATTTTCATTTATTTTTTTTATAACAGACTGGCTTTCTCTTTTATCATTCCAAAAACCATTTTCAGTTGTTTTTTCTTCCAACTCTTTAACGGTTTTTTCTCTTTCTTCAAGTTTGACAGTTTGTTTTATACCATTTATCTTTTCTTTATAAGTCTGAAATTCTCTTTTCAGTTCTAAAATATCCATATTATTTCTCCATTTTAAAAATTATTTTGTAAAGATAATAGCAACAGCAGTAGCATAATCTTTACAATGTGAAATAGAAATATCTATAAAGTATTTATCATTAAAATTTTCTATATTATTTTTAAAAATAACATAGGGTTTTCCAAGATCATTATTTAAAATCTCTATATCAGTGAGTGAAAAATTTCTGACTCCTGTACCTAGAGCTTTAGAAATAGCTTCCTTTGCAGAAAATCTTCCAGCAAAACTTTCAGTTTTATTTCCTTTTTTATTAATAAGAGCAATCTCGTTTTCAGTAAAAACTTTTTTTATAAAAATTTCTTTTGTGATAGCTTTTTCTATACGACTAATTTCTATAATATCATTTCCTATTCCTAAAAATGTCATAAAAATCCTTTCATAAATTTAAAAAAATTATTTTATATTATAAATTCTTTTTGCATTTTCAGTTGTAACTTTTATAACTTCCTCAACAGGAATATTTTTAATTTCAGCTATTTTTTCAGCAACGTATTTCACATATATAGGTTCGTTTCTTTTTCCTCTGAATGGAACAGGTGTAAGATATGGAGAGTCTGTTTCTATTACAATTCTTGAGAGATCAATTTTTTCTATAAATTCAACAGTTTTTCTAGCATTTTTAAAAGTTAAAACTCCACCAATACCAAAAACATAACCATTAGGAACATTCATAGCACTTTCAAAAGATCCAGGGTAACAATGGAAAACTCCTTTAACATTTGGGAATTCATTAAGAATAGTTAAAGTATCTTCCATAGCGTCTCTTGAGTGAATAACGACAGGAAGATTAACTTTTTCAGCTAATTTCATTTGACGTCTAAATCCTTCTTTTTGAACTTCTTTATCATCTTCCATCCAGTAATAGTCAAGTCCTATTTCTCCAATAGCGACAGTTTTTTCATGATGAGAAAGTTCTTCTAACTTCTTTTCAACCTCATCATTATATGTAGAAATGTCAGTTGGGTGAACTCCAACAACACCATATACAAAAGAATACTTTTCACTATATTTTATAGTGTCTTCTGATGATGGTAAATCATTTCCAATATTAACAATAAATTCAAGCTCTTCACTTGCTCTTTTAAAAACTTCTTCTCTATCTTCCTCAAATTTATTAGAATTAACATGACAGTGTGAATCTACTAATTTCATATTATCGTCTCCTTAAATTAAATCTTTTTTAATTATATCATAAAGTTTTTTAGTTTTATTAAAATTATAACTTTATTTCTAGCTATATTATATATTATCAAAAATAATATATTCTTTGTAGTTTTTTATAAAAAAAGAAATGAACTTTGATTTTTTATATTGATTTAAAACAGATTTAATGATAAAATTGATAGGAATTACATATATTATTTATTGATTTTGAACTGTGAAAAATCACAGTTTTTTTTATAAAGGATATGCTATTTAAAAATTAAAATATAAATAAATTATTTTTGAAATAAATATTTTTAAATAAGGGGGAAAGATGATATTTAATCCAGTAATTTTATCAGTAACGATAATGATGGTTTTATGTCTTTTAAAATTAAATGTTATTATCGCAATTCTTATATCAGCACTTGTAGCAGGTGTATCAGCAGGTATGGGGCTTGGTGAAACAATGAATATTCTTATAAATGGAATGGGAGGCAATTCTGAAACAGCACTTAGTTATATTTTATTAGGAACCCTTGCTGTTGCAATAAATAATTCAGGACTTGCTAAAATTATAGCTTTAAAAATTTCAAGAGTTGTAAAAAATAAAAAATTTTTATTAGTATTTATTCTTGCAATAATAGCTTGTTCTTCACAAAATTTAATACCAGTTCATATAGCGTTTATACCAATTTTAGTGCCACCTCTTTTATCTCTTATGAATAAACTTAAGATAGATAGAAGAGCAGTTGCTTGTGCCTTAACTTTTGGATTAAAAACTCCATATATTGTATTACCTGTTGGATTCGGACTTATTTTCCAAACGATAGTTAAAGATCAACTTAATGCCAATAATGTAACAATAACTTTAAATGAAGTTTCATCTGTAAACTGGTTTTTAGGTGTAGGAATGTTATTGGGACTTCTTACAGCAGTTTTTATTAGTTATAGAAAACCAAGAGAGTATAAGACGACTGAAAATCAAAATAAATTAGAAGATAGTAATAAATTTGAGAAAAAACATTTTTTTGCACTTATAGGAGCTATAATAGCTTTTGGTGTGCAATTAAATACAGGATCACTTCCACTTGGAGCATTGTTTGCCTTAATCTTTATGGCTATAACAAATGTTATTCCATGGAAACATATTGATGAAACTCTTGATGGAGGACTCCACCTTATGGGATTTATTGCTTTTGTTATGCTTGTAGCAGCAGGGTATGGGAATGTTATAAGAGAAACAGAAGCAGTTCCAGAACTTGTAGCAGGAGTAATTTCAATTATAGGAACAAATAAAATTTTAGGTGCATTCATTATGCTTTGTGTAGGTCTTTTTGTAACACTTGGTATAGGAACATCATTTGGAACAATACCTATTTTAGCAGTTATATATTGTCCTTTAGCTTTAAAACTTGGATTTAGCCCAGCAGGAATAGCAATTCTTGTAGCAGCAGCAGGAGCCTTAGGAGATGCAGGATCACCAGCTTCTGATTCAACACTTGGACCAACAGCAGGTCTTAATGCAGATGGACAACACCAACATATATGGGATACATGTGTACCTACATTTCTCCATTTTAATATACCATTAATAATATTTGGGCTTGTTGGTTCACTTATTTTTTAAAAATATTATAAATTTGAAGTAAAAGTTTAACTCATTTACAAAATTTGAATGATGTGTTAAAATTTCTTGAAAAATAAAAATTTAGGAGGAAAATTAATGATCGGAATAGGAATAGTTGGACTTCCTAATGTGGGAAAATCAACTCTTTTTAATGCTATAACTAAGGCTGGAGCAGCAGAGGCTGCAAACTATCCATTTTGTACAATAGAACCAAATGTTGGAATGGTAACAGTACCAGATAAAAGAATGGATGAACTTGCAAAAATAATAAATCCTCAAAGAGTAGTTCAGGCAACAGTGGAGTTTGTCGATATAGCTGGACTTGTTGCAGGAGCTTCAAAGGGAGAGGGATTAGGAAATAAATTTCTTTCAAATATAAGAGGAACAGCAGCAATTTGTCAAGTTGTAAGATGTTTTGATGATGATAATGTTGTTCACGTAAATGGTGGAGTAGATCCTATAAGAGATATAAATGTAATAAATGGAGAGCTAATTTTAGCTGATATGGAAACAATAGATAAAGCTCTTGAAAAAAATAAAAAATTATTAGTAACAAAAAATAAAGATGTAATGAAACTTGTTCCAGTGCTTGAAAAATGTCAAGCTCATTTAAATGAAGAGAAGCTTTTAAAAACTCTTGATCTAACTGATGAAGAAAAAGAAATAATAAGAGTATATCAACTTCTTACAATAAAACCTATGATATTTGTAACAAATGTTTCTGAAGATGATTTGGCATCAGGAAATGAATATGTAGAAAAAGTAAGAGAGTATGCTAAAGGACTTGACTCTGAAGTTGTGATAGTATCAGCAAAAGTAGAAGAAGAACTTCAAGAGATGGAAGAGGAAGATAAGGCAGAATTTTTAGAAAGTTTAGGTGTTGAAGAAGCAGGGCTAAATAGACTTATAAGAGCAGGATTTAAACTTCTAGGACTTCAAACATATTTTACAGCAGGGGTAAAAGAAGTTAGAGCTTGGACAATAAATATAGGAGATACAGCTCCAAAAGCAGCAGGAGTAATACATACAGATTTTGAAAGAGGATTCATAAGAGCGAAAGTTGCAAGTTATGAAGATTTTATAAAATACTCTGGATGGAAAGGAACTCAAGAAGCAGGAGTAATGAGAGTAGAAGGAAAAGAATATGTTGTTCAAGATGGAGATTTAATGGAATTTTTATTTAATGTATAATAATTTGTTAAGAAAATATACTTGACAAGAAAGTGAAAACCGTGTAGAATAACTAGGTATGATAACATGAGGGGGCTATCTATGAAAATTAAATTATTAGATCTTGATAGAGAGAGTATAAAATTTAATTTTTCGGTTTCCAGCTTAGAAGGTGTAAACCTTTGTGGTGAACTTCATATAGAAGGAAAAGCTAAAAGGTTAAATAATGAATACTTTATAGAAGGAAAATATTCAGCTAGAATAAAAACACAATGTGTTAGATGTTTAGAAGATATTGAAATTGATTTAGGGGTAAAAGAATTTTATGGTAGATTCTTAAACTCTCAAGATTATGAGAAATATTTAGAAACTCTAGCTAAAGCTGCTGAAATGACCGAAGAGGAATATTTTGAAGCAGAGGATAATGAAATAGATGTTATAGAGCTAGTAAGAGAAGAGTTGCTTTTAGAAATGCCACAATATCCTACCTGCGTTCCAGAATGTAAAGATGATTCTTATTTACAAAAGTACAGTAACAACGGAATGGATAGTAGATGGGCACAGTTGTTAGATATAAAAATAAAAAATTAAAATAAGAATTTGTGAGGAGGGAAAACTAAAATGGCAGTACCTAAGAAAAAGACTTCAAAAGCTAAAAAAAATATGAGAAGATC
>JAHHTB010000006.1 GCA_020024855.1 Fusobacterium sp. | reverse complement strand
ATAGGAAATAACATAATAGCAGATAGAGAAGATATAGTAAAAGCTATTTTATTTGATCAATAACAACATGAAACAATCCTCTTATAAAAACAAGGTTGAGGGTAATAAATTCTATGTAAATAAAAATCTCTCTTGATTATTAATGAATTATAAGTATAATTTAATTAATATCAAGGGAGATTTTTTTATGTCTTTATTACCAAAAGAACTTATCAAAGAAATTGTTAGAAAAGAAAATTTACACAGCTTTATTTTTTAAAACTTACTCATAAGAAAAAATTATATTGCTTTTTATATTTAAGATATTCTTCTACCTTTTTCAATTTCAACTTGTTCAAATGAATAAATCCACCATTTTTAAAAATGATTTTTTCCTCTTTATAGTTTAAAAAACTTACCCTTGAAATATTTACAATTGTTCCTCTTTCAAGTTTCACAAAATCTAATATTTTTTCCTGTATTCTTTCTATATCAGAAAATTTTTTCTTCACAGAAAATGTTCTACCATTTTTTAAATGAAATTCACTTTCTCTTGTTATACTTGAATATGTTATATAATCAATATCCTTTATATTTATAACTCCTGCTCTACAACAATCCTTTAAAAAAATTCCATCAAATTCAGGCTTATATTTTGTATGAAAAATTATTAATTCTTCCAAATCTTCTAAATTATCTCGTAAAACATAATCTTTTATCATATTATTTACAAAATATTTTCTCATATAGACTGTGTCTTCTTTCCCTACTAAAAGTATCACAGGTATATTAAGCTCATAATACTTTAAAAGTTTTTTATCAAGATTTTCTAAGTTAATATCAATTAACAATAAATCAATCTCTATTTTTTTACTTTTTAGTTCTTTAATGTTAAAAAGATTGTATGATAAAAAATTTCTTAATCTTCTTTCTAACTCTTCATTCATAAAATATCCTATATTCTTCATAAATTTTACCCTTTCCATCCTCTAGAAAAATATGTACCCCTTATAGTATCTCATATATAAAAAAATTGTCAATATAAAATATTTGCAAATCAAAATTTTTCTATAATAAAATTCCTGCCTAATTTAATAAGCAGGAATCTTTTATTACCAAACATTATGAGCTGATGCTCCATAACCAGAACTTGTAGAATAATATTTCGCATCTACTGGTTTCCCATTATAAAGCATAACTTCACCATATGTTTCTTTTATTGCCCTTGTTGAAGTTGGATTTTCATCTACATTGTTATACATCTGGCTTCTTGTGTCATCAATCACATGGAAACCTTCTCTTTTAAATCTACTATTAAAATAATCATTTAAAGCATAAGTTCTTGCTGCAACTGCTTGAGCTTTTAATGCCTCTAGTCCAAAACTTTCTGGCATCTCACTTGGTAAAACTTGTAAAAGATAATCTTCCATACTAACTTCATTTATCATTCTAAGAGCTTTAGAGTTAGTTGATGAAAGTTTTACTTCCATTGTTCCCCTATATACAGGGAAAGTTGTTTTTCTATGCCCTCTTTTTAAACTTGTAACTATAATTTTATTATCAGCTGTTTTATATTTTACCCCTTGAACTGTTTCAGCTCTCTTTTTACCATTTACATAGATTATTTGTCTTCTTCCATCAGATACTATTTTTATACTATCTCTTGCATTAAGTTTCATATTCATCCAACTATTTGTAAGTGTTCCCTTACTGTGAGATGTCATAGTAATACTACTGTGGTCAAGACTTCTATGCCCATTTGTTGTAATTCCAACTCTTATTGTTTTTCCTACACCATCTAATTTATACATATTTTTTAATGATACATCTGTGTAGTAGCAACCAAGAATTTTTTTATGGCTATATCCGTAATTTTTATCAAGATCAAAAGCACCATATTGAGACATTCCTACCCCATGACCATAACCACCACCATAGATATAGTATTTACTTCCTTTTTTCTCAATAGCAAGAAATCCTGATGGTAAAAGTGATGGATTTGTTAAGGTTGTTTTTTGTGAATACTCACTAGAACCACCTCTTGCCATATATATTTTTATAGTTTCACCTATATTATTCTTATTTAATCCTAAAACAACTCTTACTGCATACTCACCTTTTACAAGATACTCTCCATTCGTTCCACTTACAAGAAGATAAGTTATTACTCCTGATTTTCCTCTTTCAAGAACAATAAGTTTTTTTAAATTTCCAACTGGATTAGCTGGAACTTTTTTTCTCACCCAATTCCCACCTGATAAAGTAAGAACTGTACTTGGTCTTGAATTATACGAAGATAAAAGAGTTTTATTTATACTTCTTGAAAAATTTCTCTCATTAACAGAAAAAAACCATCTCCAATAAAAAGAGTTATCTCCAAATCCCTCTGTTCCCAAATCCTTATAAAAATCTAAAATTTTTGATTCACTATATCTATTTAAAAAAGTTCTTTTTCCTTTTATATGGCTTGTTGCTTGAAGATAAGGGATTTCTACCCCTCTTCTTCCATCAGGAGTTGGATAATCATATCTTGAAAAGTAAGATATTCTGTCTGAACCATAATCATCTTCTCTTGAACTATCAAAATTTCTTGTGCTTGTTGACGAACAACCTGAAATTATTATCCCCATCACAAGAACAAAAGTTATATATATTTTTTTCATTGTTTCTCCTCAACTATATCTCAACTTTATTTTGAGAAATATATTCTCTTACTCTTTCTAGTTCTTTTTCTGTATCAACACCAATTATCTTATATGGAGTTGGAAGAACTTTTATCTTATATCCATTTTCTAGAACTCTCAACTGCTCAAGGGATTCTGATATTTCAAGAGGTGTTTGCTCCCATTTTGAATATTCAAGAACAAAATCTCTCTTGTATCCATATATTCCCACATGCTTATAGTAGTTTTCCATATTTTCTTTTCTTGGATATGGAATAACTGACCTTGAAAAATATATTGCATAATCATTTTTATCTGTTATTACTTTTACACTATTTGGATTTTCCACTTCTTCCATTGTATCTAATTTATGTTTTAATGTTCCCATTTTAAGTTCAGGCTCTTTTACAAAAGCATCAATAAGGGAGTTTATCATATCTTTTTCAATTAAAGGCTCGTCCCCTTGAATATTTATAACAACATCATAGTCAGTTATCTTTTCACACACTTCAGCTATTCTACTAGTTCCATTTGGGTGTGTTTCCTTTGTCATTATAACTTTTCCACCAAATCTTTCAACTTCATCAAAAATTCTTTTGTCATCTGTTGCAACTATTACATCATCAAGGTTTGAAAGTTTAGCCCTCTTATATACCCACTCAATCATACTATGTCCACATATATCCTTAAGAGGTTTACCCTCTAATCTACTTGAACCATAACGTGCAGGAATTATTCCTAAAAATTTCATTTTACATCCTCCTTATTAATGTGTAAAATATAAATACCTAATATTGATTATACTAAAAAACAGAGTTTTAGAAAAGATTTTTTTATGGAGGTTAGTTATTTAATGAAACTGTATTTTGTTCGTCATGGGGAAACTGTTTGGAATACGATGAAAATATTTCAAGGAATAAAAAATTCCCCTCTAACAGAAAATGGAAAAGAGCAAACAAGAAAATTAAAAGAAAGTCTTAAGGATATAGAGTTCACTCATTTCTATTCATCTCCACTTGGTAGAGCTTTGGAAACAATTAATATTCTTACAGAAGACAGAAAAGATCCTAAAATTGATATTATCCCTGAATTTAAAGAGATAAATATGGGAGAGATGGAGGGAGTACCTAGAGCTGATTTTGAGGCACTACACCCTACTCAATTTTATAATCTATGGAACAATGGACAAGAATATGATCCTGAGGGATTTAATGGAGAAACTTTTGAAAGTGTTTACAAAAGAGCAGGAGAGGGATTAAAAAAATTAGTTGAAAATCATTCTGAAAATGATGTTATCCTTGTTGTTTCACATGGTGTTACCCTTGAGTCTATTTTTGCAAATATTACAAATACAGGAATTGAAACTTTTGCTGAAAGAAAAGTTCCTAAAAACACAAGTGTTACAATAGCAGAATACAAAGATGGTAAATGGGAGATTTTATTATTCTCTGATGTATCACATTTAGATTAATAGAAAAATAGAGAGGAATATCCTCTCTATTTTTTATATAAATTTTCTTTTTTTATAAATTCTATTGTTTCTTTTGTAAGAAACTCTAAAACATCTTCATTATTTTTTATTTTTTCTTTTATTTCAGTGGAAGACATATTAAAATACGGATTATCAACTGTTACAATCTTAGAAGAATCAACTACATTTTTAAAGCCTTTTCTTTTTAAAACTATAACTGTTGAAAGCTCTAATATCTTTTCATACTCTTTCCATTTATCAAAATAATTTGCTGAGTCCTCTCCAATTATTTCAAAATAATCATTCTCTTTTCCATATTCCTCTATTATTTTTTCAAGAGTTTTAAATGTGTAAGACACTCCCTCCATCTGAATTTCAACAGGGGAAACAATAGCCTTTTCTATTTTTCCAAAAGTTAGTTCACACATTTTCATTCTAATAGAAGATGATGATAGATTATCTTTTCCATGAGATGCCACTCCAACAGGAACAATAAGAAGTTTATCAAGATTTAATTTTTCAATTACAAACTCAGCTATATTTTTATGTCCGTAATGAGGAGGATCAAAACTTCCCCCATAAATCCCTATTCTCACTATACTTCAATCTCCATTATTGCTTCTACAAGCTCTTTATGATCTCTTGCTGTTTTTATAGAATCTCTATTTTTTTTCACTCTAAACACTTTAGATAAATTCGAAAGTAGTCCTAAATACTCCTTACTTTTATCTTTTGGTGCTCCAACTAGGGCAACTATTTTAATAAGCTCTCCATCAATAGAGTTAAAATCCACAGGATATTCAAGAAGTGCAATTGCTATAACAACATCATTTATTCCTCCACTTCTAGCATGAGGGATAGCAACTCCCATTCCTATTCCAGTACTTCCGATTTTTTCTCTTTCCAAAATCTGATTAAAAAATTCTTCTTTATTTTCAATAAAATCAGTTTCTTTTTCTATAATTGACACTAATTTTTCAAGTATCTCCTCTTTTGTATGTTTCCCTTCAATATAAGTGATGAGTTTGCCATTAAAATATTTTATCACTGCTATACCTCCTTAGAAAGACAAATAAATATTTCTTCCTCTTTTTTTGAAAGTTCTTCATCTTTTATTAATCCACTTTCAAACTCTTTTATTTTATTTTTAAGTACAGATACAAAAATATTTTCTTTCTCATAATTATAACTTAAAAGTACTAATAAATACCCTAAAATCATTAATCCTTTTTTTGTTTTAAATTTATCTATATCATTTTTTATGATATTTCTTAATTCATCTTTTTCTATATTTTCATCTTGATATTTTTCGTAGTCTGAAAAATCAGATCTCATTTTTGCTACATATGAAACTGTAAGATAAAGAGCCTCATCTGAATAACCAAATTTCTCAAAATATTTTCTTAAAGAATAGAATGCAAGAGATTTTTCAAAAGATATACTATCCATCATTGAATAAGTGTACATCATTTTAAAGAACTCATTTTCATCTCTATGATATAATTCTTTACAAGCCTTTAATGAAAAATTGAAATCTCCCTTTGTAAAAAGTTTAAATATATTCTTTTTAACATCTTCTAAGGTAGAGTTTGTCATTCTTCCTATTTTCTCTATCTTTGTTTTCTCTGTAAAATCTAAACTTTCAGCAGTATAATTTATAAAGTCAGCATCATTTTCTGTAAAAACTGCCGTTGGAATTACATAATCATATTTTTTTCTTTTTATATTTCCATACATATCAACAGTAAAATAAGCTCTCTTATCTAATACTTCTGAACAAAAAGATATAACTCCTTGTCTTCCTGATTCCTGTAATACCTTTTCCATTATATCTTTTCTATCTTTTTTTAAATCTTCCAGTGTAAACATATCTTTTTATTTCGCTCCTCTAAAACTTTTTAATGTGTTATTTTCTAAAAATTCAAATTCTATTTTTAATATATAAAGATTTTCCATGTGTATATTTTTAGGTAGTTTTACTATATCTTTTTCAGTTGTGATTATATAGTTAGCTTTCATATCTTCAGCTCTTTTTTTAATTAACTCTATATCTTTTTCCTTAAAGCTATGATGATCTAAGAAATCTATTCTTTCTATATAACTTGGATCTAAAGAGATAACTGTTTTTTCAAAGTTAAGAGGATTTGCAAGTCCTGAAAATAGTAATACTCTTTTTCCCTTTACCCAAAAAAGAGGCTTGGCATTTCCCTCAATATCACATAATGAACTTATCCCATGTTTTGCAACTGACACAGGCTTTTTATATTTTCCCTTTAAGAATCTTTTTAATTTTTCAACTTCTCTTTCAGGAACTAAATCTGATTTTGTTATTATAAATTCAGATGCTCTCTTAGCTGCAGGGTGAAAACTTTCCCTAAGTGTTCCTTTAGGAAGAAGTGCTTCCCAACCAAAAGGATTTGTTGCATCAACAAGAACTATATCTATATTTCTAAAAAGTTTTCTATGTTGAAAACCATCATCAAGAATAATTGTATCCACATCAAAAACTTCTTTTGCTAACTTACAAGCCTTATATCTATCTTTTCCAACAATAACAGGAACTTTTAAATTTAAAGCATGGCTATATGGTTCATCTCCACTTTCCTTTGATGAAACTAAAATATTTTTTCCATCAGAAACTATAAGAGGCTCTACTTTTCTTTTTCCCCTATATCCCCTTGAAACAACTGCAACCTTTCTTCCCTCTTGAGAAAGTCTTTTTGCAAAATATTGAACAGCAGGGGTTTTTCCTGTTCCCCCAACTGTTATATTCCCTATGCAAATAACAAAAACATCATCAAGTTTTTTTATTTTTAAAATACCCTTATCAAACAACCAATTCCTAAAACTTGTAACAAAGTAGTATATATATGCTAAAATTTTCATAAATCCCTCTTACACACTTTTTTTCTGTCTACCTAACTATTGTACAGTTAATACACATAAAAATCAAAGATTTTTTTCTTTTTTTATAATTACTGTCCATAAAATTATTAAGAACTCTCAGTTTTAAAAATAATTTGTGATAGTTAAATCTCTTTTACAGTCATTATAATTTTACAGGAACTATTTTAGAAATTCCTATTTTTTTATTCATAGTTACACCAAATAATGTATCTGATGATTTCATTGTTTCTTTATTATGAGTTATCAAAATAAACTGTGATTTTTCTGTAAATTCTTTAAGTTTGTTTATAAGTTTTTTAGTGTTCTTTTCATCAAGGGCTGCTTCAATCTCATCAAGGAAAGTAAATGGACTTGGTTTATACATAAATATTGCCATAATAAATGCAATGGCTACCATTGACTTTTCTCCCCCTGAAAGTAGAGTTAGTGATTGTCTTTTTTTATTTTTAAATTTTACATATATCTCAACACCACAATTTTCATAGGTGTCTTCATTAGAAAGAACAAGATTTCCCTCAGAATTATCTATTGTTTCCATACACATCATATTAAAGTTTTCATTTATATTTTTGTATGCATCAAAAAATCTTTCCTCAATAGCTTTTGAAATCTCATCTATTATTTGGAAAAGAGATTTTTGACTCTCTTCTAAATCATCTTTTTGAGCTTTTATAAATTGATATTTCTTATCTAATTCTTCAAACTCCTCAACGGCTAAAAGGTTTACTGTTTCAAAGTCTTTTAGCTTATTTGTAAGATTTCTCACCTTATCTGATGACTCTCTATAATTTAATTCCACAACAGATTTAGCTTCCACTTTTTCAAGTTCTCTAAGCCCCTCTTCTAAAGAAGAAATTTTTTCAATAATCTGAGAATATCTTTCCTTTTCTCCTCTAAGTTTTTCTTCCTCTCTATATTCTTCTGTTTCAAAATCTTTTATTACACCAATAAGCTCTTTCTCTTTAAGCTCAAGAAATGCTTCTCTCTCTTTTGCTACCTGAAGTCCTCTATTTTCTTTTTCAAATTCATACTCTTTTATCTTTTTATTTTCTTCTACTTTTTTAAGTTCTTCAACAGATTTTTTAATCTCATCTTCAAACTTAACTATATTTGATTTTATAAGATTAATCTCATTTTCTATCTCATTTTTTTCAGAAATATTTTTAGTTATTTCATTTTCTATCTGAGTGATTCTATCCTTACTATTTAAGAACTTAATTTTTATATCAGAAAATTCTTCATTAAGATTTTTTATAGTTTTATTTATATTTTCTAAAAGATTAGTATTTTTATCAATCTGCTCTTTCATTTCCTTTGAAACTTTTTCAATATTCTCTTTACCAAGGCTAGAATTTTTTATACGTTTCTCATACTCTTTTGCATACTGTTCTTCTTCCTGCTTTTCAAGTACAAACATATCTCTATTTTTACAAAGTTTTTCATCTTTTTGTTTTAAGCTGTCATATTCCTCTGTATAGGCTTTTATTTTTTTCTTAAGGGCTTCCTCTTGAACATCAATTTGATAGATTTCATTTTCAAGCTCCTCTAATTTTTTACTATACATCTCTAATTTATTTCTATTTTCACTTATGCTTAAAGTTTTTTCAGCTAAAACTTTTTCTAATCTTTTCATCTCTTTTCTTCTCTCAAACATTTGAGAAATTGCAGAATTTTTTGTTTCTCCCCCTGTTATTCTTCCACTTCCTGCTATAAGTTCACCAGTAAGAGTAACCACACTTCCAGAATAAAGATTTTTCTTTGTAATATTTATAGCTGTGTCTATATCCTTTACTATAAGTAGATTTCCTAATACCATATCCACAACTTTTTGGTATCTTGAATCAAATTTTATAAGTTCTGAGGCTCTACCAACCACTCCGTCAAAAGACGGCATCTCTTTTTTTACAAAAGTTTTTATTGTATCAAGGGCTAAGAAAGAGGCTCTACCCACCTTTCTCTCTTTTAAAATCTCAATACATTTTTTTGCTGTGTTACTATCATCTACAACAATATCTTGAAGATTTCCCGGAATTGCTGATTCAATAGCTTTTTCCAAATATTCTGGAATTGAAATAAGGGAGATTAAAGCACCATTTACACCTTTTATTCCACAGTTTAATACCTCTTTTACCCCTCTAAAAAATCCATCATTATTTTCTTCAAATCTAACAAGACTATCATATTTTACCCTATCTCTATGTTCTTCACTTTCATCTCTTCTTAATATTTCAGAAACTCTATTTGTGTTTATGCTTATCTCTGATATTTGTTTTTCACAAACTCCCTGTCTTTCCTCTGTATCCTTAAGCATTTTTTCACTTGAAGTTTTATTTTTTAAAGCTAAATCTAAAAATTCTTTATTCTCTTTTATTCTAGTTTCTGTTTCCTCTATCTCCTTATTAAGAGAGCTTATTTTTGAATTACTTCCCTTTACTCTCCTTGAAGAACTTTCAATATCATTTATATACTGAAGTTTTTCAACTTCAAAATCAAGAATTTGTCTTTTCTTTACCTCAATATCCTTTTCAATCTCTTTCTTTACATTCTCTTTTTCAGCTATCTCATTTTCATATTTTGAAAAATCAGCCTCTCCAGATCTTATATTTTGAGATATTTTTTCTTTTTCACTTAGGATATTATCGTGATATTCTTTATTTTTAGTTGCTCTTTCTTCAGCTAATTTTAATCTCTCTTTTCTATCAAGACTATCTCTTTTATATGCTTCTTGTCTTTCTAAAAGTTTTACTTTCTCTTTTTCAAAATTAGATATAGTATTTTTTAGTTCTTCATTCTTATTTATATTTTCCTCAATAGAAGTTTTAAGAGTTTCTCTTTCACTTGTTATCTTGTTAAGTTCTTCTCCACTTGTTTCTCTATTTTTCTTTATCTCGTCAAGTTTTTTATTAGACTCATTTATTCTTCCATCAGTTTTTTCAAGATTACTTTTATTTCTATCAAGGTCAAAAAGAACAATTCCCTTGTTTAATGAATCTCTTTCATTTTTTAATTCTAAAAAGGCTAAGGCTCTTTCAGCTTGTTTTTTTATCTTAGTTCTATTCTCACCTGTTTCATTAAGAATAAGCTCTATTTTTTCAATCTCACTACTAACATTTTCAAGTTTTCTTTCAGACTCCAATTTTCTCTGTTGAAATTTCTTTACTCCTGCAGCTTCTTCTATTATCTCTTTTACCTCTCTTTTTGAAGATGAGATAATTCTTTCAACCTTTCCTTGTCCAATTACAGAATAAGCAGATTTTCCCACTCCTGTATCCATGAACATATCATTTATATCTTTAAGTCTTACTCTCCTATCATTGATATAATATTCATTTTCTCCATTTAAATAAAGTTTTCTTGTAACCTTTGCCACATCTTCATTCATAGGAAAAAATCTATCTCTGTTATCTATATAAAGAGAAACTTCTGCACTATTTGCAGGTTTTTTCTTATCTCCCCCAGAAAATATTATATCCTTACTCTCTTTTGCTCTTATATTTTTATATGACTGCTCTCCTAGAACCCATAAAATAGCATCAAGTATATTTGATTTTCCAGAACCATTTGGTCCTACAATAGAAGTTATTCCACCATCAAAATCTATTTTTATTCTTTCTCCAAAAGATTTAAAGCCATATATTTCTACACCTTTTAAGTACATCTGTGATCCCCTCAACTAGTTACAATATATATTTATCTAGATTTTCATCTTCAAATTGATCTTTAAAGATTTTTTCTACATATTTTTTATCTATTGTTATTTTTTTTGGCTCATCATAAGGAGCTTCAAACATTATATCTCTAAGTACAAGCTCAACTATTCCAGCAAGTCTTCTCGCTCCAATATTTTCTACATTGTCATTAAGTTTTAAAGCTGTTTCTGCTATTTTTTCTATTGCTCCCTTTGAAAAACTTATCTCTACATTGTCAGCCTCTAAAAGAGTTTTATATTGTTCAATAATATTAAATTCAACATCTGTAAGAATTTTTATAAAATCCTCTTTTGTTAAATCTTTCATCTCTACAACTATTGGAAATCTTCCTTGTAGTTCTGGCATAAGATCTGAAAAATCTGCCTCTGAAAAAGCTCCAGCAGCTATGAATAAAATATGATCTGTTTTTACAGGACCATAACTTGTCATAACTGTTGTTCCCTCAACTATTGGAAGTATATCTCTCTGTACCCCTTGTCTTGATACCTCACTTCTTCCACTATTTTCTCTTTCAGCTATTTTATCAATCTCGTCTATAAAAATTATTCCATCTTCCTCTGCTGTTTTTAATGCTTGAGGTATGATTTCGTCCATATCAATATTTTCATTTATCTCTTTATTTAATAAAAATTCAATGGCATCTTTTACTTTTAATTTCATTTTTTTAGATTTTTTGTTCCCATCAAAAGTTGACATTATATTTTCAAGGACACTTCCAATCTCTCTTTCATCTCCAGCTCCTACAACCTCAACTATTGGAGCTCCCACATTTGATGATTTTGGTTTTTCCACTTCAACCATTTCTTCATCATATTTTCCCTCAAGAATATCATTTATAAGTTCATTTTTAAATTCATCATTAAGGGTATCAAGATTATTTAATTTCTTTGCTGTATTTTCAACAGCACTCATATAATATTCTTTTTTTAATGATTCTATCTTTTGATTTTTTAATTTTGTAATAGTAACTGCAACAAGGTCTTTTATCATTGTTTCAACATCTTTTCCAACATATCCAACCTCTGTATATTTTGTTGCTTCAACTTTTAAAAATGGAGAATCTGTAATTTTTGCAAGTCTTCTTGCTATTTCAGTTTTTCCAACTCCTGTTGAACCCATAAGAATTATGTTCTTAGGTGTTATCTCTTTTCTTAGAGTTTCATTTTTTATCTCTTTTCTTCTGTATCTATTTCTAAGAGAAACAGCCACATTTTTTTTAGCTTCCTCTTGAGAAACAATATATTTATCAAGTTCTTCAACTATTTTTTTTGGTACAAGTTTACTTTTTATCATTTCTATTCTCCCAATCTATTTTTGTCCGATTAAAAAGAAAGGAGGTTAACTAATAGCTGTAAACTACTTAGATATTTTTAATATCATTCATTTAATTTTCAGCTTTTTTATTTAGTCAGCCCCTTTTATTAATTTCTATTGTTAACTATAAAGTTATTTTAATATCTCATCTAAATTTTCTTTTAATTTATCAAGAGCTTTTGCTCTATGACTTATCTTATTTTTTATTTCAGGAATTTCAGCAAAAGTTTTTCCATACTCTTTCATAAAGAAATGAGGGTCATATCCAAATCCATCTGTTCCAGCTGGAGTATCAACTATATCTCCCTCTACTTCTCCTCTAAATGAATATGTTTCACCAGTTGGCTTAGCAAGTGTTATTACACAAACGAATCTTGCTTTTCTATTTTCAACTCCTTGAAGTTCTCTTACTAATTTTTTGTTATTATCAAAATCATTTCCATGTTCCCCAGCATATCTTGCAGAATATACTCCTGGTGCTCCATCTAAAGCATCTACACATAGTCCTGAATCATCTGCTATTGTAATCATATTAGTAAATTTGGCTATTTCAAGAGCTTTTTTCTTTGAATTTTCTTCAAAAGTTAAGCCATCTTCTTCCACTTCAGGAATTTCTATTCCATCATTTATAGATAATATTTC
Organism: Fusobacterium sp.; assembly: GCA_020024855.1. GTDB lineage: Bacteria > Fusobacteriota > Fusobacteriia > Fusobacteriales > Fusobacteriaceae > Fusobacterium_B. The sequence goes on along the minus strand of JAHHTB010000006.1, from coordinate 13,786 downwards.
CACATTATCCATTTTAAATATTTTTTCAATCTCTTTTATTTTATGTTTATTTCCAGTAGCTAAAAATATTTTCATTTTAAACCCCTTATTAATATTCTCCTGTTACTTGAAACTCTTCATGTAGAGTTTTATTTTGAATTTCTAAAAGTTGTTTTATAGCTTCCTCAGCCATATCAAGAAGTTGATTTAATTCACTTCTTGTATAAGTTGCTTCCTCTCCTGTTCCTTGTACTTCTATAAATTCACCTTTATCATTCATGATAACATTCATATCAACTTCAGCAGCTGAATCTTCACTATATTTAAGATCTGTCATAGGTATTCCACTTACAATACCAACACTTATAGCAGCCACTTTTGATTTAATTGGATTTTCTGTAAGAACTCCATTTCTTACCATTCTTTCGACAGCCATAGCAAGAGCAATAAATCCTCCTGTTATAGATGCAGTTCTTGTTCCACCATCAGCTTGAATTACATCACAATCAATAGTTATTGTTCTCTCTCCTAATTTTTCAAGATCAATACAAGAACGAAGTGATCTTCCTATAAGTCTTTGGATCTCCATTGTTCTTCCTGATAATTTTCCTTTAGCTGATTCTCTTTGAGTTCTCTCTCCTGTTGCTCTTGGTAGCATTGAATACTCAGCAGTTATCCAACCTTTTCCCTGATTTCTTAAAAAAGGAGGTACTTTATCTGAAACAGATGCTGTACAAATAACTTTAGTATTTCCAAAAGATATAAGCACAGATCCCTCTGCATGAATAGTGTAATTTCTTATAACATTTACTTTTCTGATATTATCTACTTCTCTTCCATCTTCTCTTAATATTTTTTCCATTATCCTACTATCTCCTCTTTTAATTCTTTATTTCTATTGAATTGTATATTATATAATCTTGTGTAAATTCCATCTCTACTTAGAAGTTCTTCGTGTGTTCCAATCTCTTTTATCTCTCCTTTTTCCATTACAACAATCTTATCTGCTCCAATAATTGTTGAAAGTCTGTGAGCTATAACAAAAGTTGTTCTTCCTATCATAAGTTTTTCAAGAGCATCTTGCACAAGTCTTTCTGATTCTGTATCAAGTGCTGAAGTAGCTTCGTCTAAAATCATTATTGATGGATTTTGAATTAAGGCTCTAGCTATTGCTATTCTTTGCTTTTGTCCACCTGAAAGAAGTACTCCCCTCTCTCCTACCTCTGTTTCAAATCCCTTTTCAAGATCTAAAATAAAGTTGTAAGCATTTGCCATTTTAGCTGCTTTTTCAATATGTTCTCTTGTTACTCCCTCTTTTCCAAAAGAGATATTTTCAGCAATAGTTCCACTAAATAAGAAAGTTTCCTGTGGTACCATTCCTATATGACCTCTAAAATCTTTTAAAGAGTAATCTCTTATATCAATATCATTTATTTTTATACTTCCAGCAACTGGATCATAAAATCTAGGTAACATATTTACAAGAGTAGTTTTTCCACTTCCACTACTTCCTACAAAAGCAATTATCTCACCTTTTTTAACATCAAGATTTATATTTTTTAAAACTTTCGTTTCTGAGTTTGGGTATATAAAATCAACATTTTCAAATTTTACACTCTTAATATTCTCATCAAAAAGTTTAGGATTTTTACTATAAGAATCTACCTCTTTTTCCTCTTTTAAAACTTCCATTACTCTATCCCCTGATGGAATAATTTCATAAAGTTCACTATTTCTACTTATAAGTTTTTTAAGTGGAGATTGCATAAGTCCTATTGCTGTTATAAATGAGACTAAATCTCCAGCTGTTATACTTCCTGTATAAACTATTTGGTATCCACCATAAGCAGCTACAAGTAAAATCATGACAGTTGCAAGAAGTTCATTAAGAGGAGAAATTTTTGCTTTTATTTTTTGAGTTCTATAAATTTTTTCCATCTCTCCAAGAGTAACTTCTTTATACTTATTTATTACCATATCAGTTTTATTAAAACCTTTTATAACTTGTATTCCTGCAAGTGATTCCTGCATAAATGCCGTTGCCTGCCCTATTGTATCTTGTCTAATTTTTCCTGATTTTCTCATTTTCTTAGTGTATTTTTTTACAACTGCAAGCATTGATGGTAACACTGTTATTGAAACAAGAGCCAAAATAAAATCAACTTGAAACATTCTTATAAGGAAAATAAGAACTGTTATAAATTCTCTTAGCATTTCAAATAATAAAAATCCTATTCTTCCAAGACTTGAAGAATCCCCTGAAAGTCTTGCCATTATATCACCTAATTTATTTTGTGTGAAGTATGACATAGGTAAATTTTCTATATGTTCAAATATATCTATTTTTATATCTCTTCTTATTTTTTCAGTAAGATAAGCTGAAGTTGTAGATGAATAGTAAGCAGTTATAAGTTTTAAAACTGTTGTTATAAAAATTCCTGCTCCTATTAAAAGCATTATCTTTCCATTTTTTGAAATTAATACATCATCTACTAGATATTTTGTAAGCCATGCTGGTGCTGCCCCTAAGGCTGATGAAAGCGAAGATATAAAAATAGTCCATATAAGCCAGCCTTTATATCTTAAACTATATTTCAAAAATCCACCAAGGGCATCACTTTTATATATTTGCTCTAATTTTTCTTTTATCATTAGTTTTATCCCCTTAAAATATATTCACCATAATTTTTTACAACGTCTTTTCCTGAAAGTTTTTCTCTTATCTCTTTTATCTCTCTATTTATTTTATCTTCCTTACTTTTTATAAGATTTAAATAAAATATTATCTCCTTACTTGTACATCTTTCTTGTAAAAGTTCTGGATATACCTCTTTATTAAGAGTAAGATTTGGTAGAGAAACCAATCCAAGTTTTAAAATGTGCCTTGCTATAAAAGCATTGATTGCACTTGTTTTATATAAAACAATAGTTGGTATTCCCATAAGAGAAAGTTCAAGGGTTACTGTTCCAGAAGCTGCTATTGCCACTTCACTTTCTTTTACTGCATCTTCTAATTTTTTATTTGTTTCAATTAAAAGATTAGGATATTTTAATAAATCTTCCTCTATCCATTCAAATGATTTTTCACTGTGAAGTTTTAATATAAAAGTTTTTTCTGGTTTACTTTTTACAACTTCTAACATAACAGGTAAAAGAGATTTTATCTCTTGCTTTCTACTTCCTGGAAGAAGAAGAATTTTATCCCCTCTCTCCTCTATTAAAGAATACTTCTCTGAAAAAGGATTTCCATAATAAACGGCATCTACACCATGCTTTTTATAAAAATCTACTTCCCAAGGAAATATTACAAGAATATGATCAGCAAGTTTTAAAGTTTTTATTCTCTTTTCTCCCCACACCCAAAGTTTTGGTGGAATATAAAAATATACCTCCACATTAGGCACTTCTTTTTTTAGAAGTTTTAAAAAGGCTAGATTAAATCCACCATAATCAACTAAAATCACTTTTTTAATCTGATTTTTTTTAATGAACTCTAAATATTCAACGGCCTTTTTTTTAAGAAAACTATATTTTTTTAGTCCCTCAACAAATCCCATAACAGCAAGTTCCTTTATGTCCTGTATTACATTTACCCCAGCTTCTCTACTATGATCTCCTGCTACACCATAAAACTCTACACTGTTATCTATTTTTGACATATTTTTTACTAAATATGAAAGGTGAAGATCTCCAGAAACCTCTCCTGTTGATACAAATATTTTCATGCTTACCCCTTTTTTTAAGGTTTTACTCCTATTATAAATATATTGTGTTCATCAGCAAGTTTTATAGATTCTTCTTGATCAACAAAAAGCATCTTTCCTGCCTCTCCAACAATTCCTCTAGCATTTATTTCAACAAGTTTTTTTATAGTATTTATCCCAACAGTTGGAATATCAACTCTCATATCCTGTTGAGGTCTTGCCATCTTAACTACTATACAATCACTTCCACCAAGTTCTCCCCCTCTAAGAATAGCTTTATCTGTTCCCTCTATTCCTTCAAGAGCCACAACTGAACTATCTTTACATACAACAGTCTGCCCTGCATCTACTTCACTTAAATACTTTGCAGCTTCAACACCTATTTTTATAGTTTTTCTTTCTTCATCTTTTGGTTTTGCTTTTGTATAACATTTATCTTCAAACATTATATTTTTTAAAAGATAATTTTGAGGTAAAACTTTTATTCCATTTAATCTAAAAAATGCAATAACGGCAAAAAGGAGAGTTTCATCTTTTTTGTCCGGAAGACTATTGATTATTTCCTCTCCATATTTATCAAGCTCCATATTTTGAAAAATTACTTCCTTTTCTACCTTTCCAAGCATAACAATCTCTTTTACTTCATTTAGTATGAAATGTTTTGTAATTTTTCCAACTTCACCTATATTAAATCTTTTAAAATTTTTATACTCTTTTATTTCATTTTCTATAGTGTCAAACAGTCCAATCGGAAACACTTCCATCTCTTTATTTTTTTCTATCTCCTTTAAAAAAGAGTAAGGTAGTCTTCCATTTCCAACTATTACACCTATTTTTTTCATTATTTTGCTATCCCCCGTTTACTGTTTCTGATAAAATCAACAAGGTACATTACATTTTCACTTTGAGAATAAGTTTCTTCTAACTCTCTAAGAGCTTCTTTTAAAGGAAGCCCCTTTCTAAATATTGTTCTGTAAGCTCTTTTTAATTCTAAAAGTTGTTCATCTGTAAATCCTCTTCTTCTAAGACCTACATTATTAAGTCCCACTGGAACTACTTTATTTCCATCTGCAAGAATAAATGGACAAACATCTTGAGTAACAGCTGAAGCTCCCCCAACCATTGCATGTTTTCCTATTCTACAAAATTGGTGAACAGGTGTCATTCCTCCAACTATTACAAAATCATCTATAACAACATGCCCAGCAAGAGTTGCATTATTTGAAAATATACAGTTATTTCCAACAATTACATCATGAGCTACATGAACATATGCCATGATAAGATTATTGTTTCCTATTCTTGTTTCCCATCTATCATCTGTTCCTCTATGAATAGTAACAAATTCTCTTATTGTGTTGTTATTTCCTATGATTGTTTTTGTTGGTTCTCCTTTATATTTTAAATCCTGACTAGCTTTTCCTATAGAAGCAAAGGAATAAATTGTATTATTTTCTCCTATCTCTGTAATTCCTTCTATAACTACATGAGATTGAAGAACAGTATTTGCCCCTATTTTTACATCTTTTCCAATAATACAATAAGGACCTATTTTTACATTATCTCCTATAATAGCTCCATCCTCTATTATGGAAGTACTATGTATTTCTACCACTTTCTTCCCCCTATCCAAATATTATATTATTTATCCATAATACTAAATGTAAATTTTACTTCTGCAACAACTTTTCCATCAACAGTAGCTGTTCCATTAGCTTTTACAATATTTCTTTTTTGCTTTTCAATTTGTGCTTCATATATAATTTGGTCACCAGGTCTTACAGGTGATTTAAATTTTACACTTTCTATTGCAGCAAAATAAGGAACTTTTGGATTCTCTCCTTCTCCACCTTGTTGTTCAAAAACTAAAACTCCAAGACATTGAGCTATTCCCTCTACTATTATTACTCCTGGAACAATAGGGTGTCCTGGGAAGTGGCCATTGAAATATTCTTCATTTACAGTAACATTTTTTAAACCTTTTATTTTTTGATTTTCTAAATCAATTTCTAGTATTCTATCCACTAATAAAAACGGATATCTATGTGGTATTCTTTTCATTATTTCAAGTGTATCTAACATTTATTTTCCTCCTAAATCTTTCTTCTAGTACATTATAACAGATTTTTAATATTAATTTATATTTTTTTTAATAAATGTGCAAATTCTATATCTAAAGCATGACCTGCTTTAACTGCAAATATATGTCCTCTTATAGGTTTATTTAAGACTTTTAAATCTCCAATTATGTCAAGCATCTTATGTCTTACAAACTCATCTTCATATCTAAGCCCACTAGGATTTAAAACTCCATCTTTTTTTATTACAATGGCATTGTCAAGAGTTCCACCAAGAGCAAGATTATTTTTCTTTAAATATTCTATTTCATAATCAAAACCAAATGTTCTTGCACTTCCTATATTTTCTTTATAGCTTTCTTCTGTTATATCAAGCTCAAGCATCTGAGTTTTTAAAAATGTGTGGTCAAATTTTATTGTGTATGTAAGTTTGTATCCATCATAAGGAACTGCCACTATATGCTTATCTCCCTTTGAAAGATAGATAGGCTCTTTTATTACAATTTCTTCCACATCTTCTGAAAGCTCTTTTATTCCTGCTTTTTCTATTTCCTCAATAAATACTCTTGCACTTCCATCACCAATAGGAAGTTCATTTTCATCAAGCTCAACTAATAAGTCTGTTATTCCAAAAATATATAGTGCTGATAAAAAATGCTCTATTGTATGAACTTTTGCATCATATTCATTTCTTATATTTGTTCCTCTTGTAAGATCAAAAGTATTTTCTATATCAAGAGAGATTTCATTTTTTCCCTCTTCCATATCAACTCTTTTAAAAACTATTCCACCTTTTTCCATTGGAACTAGATGAAGTTTTATATTTTTTCCTTTATGAAGTCCTATTCCTTCATAAAAAACTTCTTTTAATAATGTTTTTCTTTTCAATTTTATGCCTCCTATTTTTAAAAATATCTATTTTTTTAAAAATTTATCTGCAAGTATCATGGCAATCTCTCTTTTCCCATCTACAAACTGAACCTGTATTTTTTTCTCGTTTACACCTACAACTTTTCCAAGTCCAAATTTTATATGAGTAACTGTTTCTCCCACTTTATAAGGAAGATTTTTAGCCTCTTTTAATTGCTTTTCTAATTTTTTAGTATCTGAAATTACATTTAATTTTATTCCACTTTGAGCTAATTTATTTACTTTTCTCTCAACTTGTGAATTTGCTATCTCTTTTGCTATATCTCTTTTTTCTTCAAAAAGTTCATTTGGTATCTCATCAATAAATCTTGATTTACTTCTGAAATCTATATTTCCATATACATATCTCATTGATGCATGGCTCATATATAATTTTTCTTCTGCTCTTGTTATTGCAACATAACAAATTCTTCTTTCTTCTTCAAGAGATTCATTATCAATCATGACTTTTGTTGTATTTGGGAAAATTTCATCTTCCATTCCAACTAAGAATACAACTGGAAACTCTAATCCTTTAGCATTGTGAATTGTCATTAATTTTACATATTCTCTATCTGCATCAAGGTCATCTGTTGCACTTACAAGGGAAACATTTTCAAGATACTCTCTTAAACTTAAATTATCAATAACATTTTCAAGTTCAATTATAGAGTTTTTTAATTCCTCTATATTTTCTATTCTTGACTCTGCATCATCATAACTACTATTTAAATATGAGAAATATCCAACTTTCTTTATAATCTCATCAAAAAGTTCTGACACAGATAGTTCAGCACTAAGTTCTTCAAATTCCGCCATCATTTGTGAAAATTCAGTAAGTTTTTCTACAACACCAGAACTTAAACCTTGAATTTTATCAGCCTCTTTCAAGCTATCATAGATTGAAAATCCCTGTTCAAAAGCATAATTTTTTATTTTCTCAATAGTTTTATCCCCTATTTTTCTTTTTGGGACATTTATAATTCTATCAAGATTTATTCCATCTCTTGTGTTATTTATTACAGACATATAAGCTAGTATATCTTTTATCTCTGCTCTTTGGTAGAACTGCATTCCACCAAAAACTTTATAAGGGATATTATATCTTAAAAATCCCTCTTCAAAAAGTCTTGACTGTGCATTTGTTCTGTAAAGGATAGTAAAATCATTATATCTTCTTCCCTTATTTTTCATCTGCACTATTTCTTCTATAACAAAGTTTACCTCATCACGTCCATCAGAGCAAGGTTTAAGAATAATTTTTTCCCCTGACACTTTTTTAGTCCAAAGTTTTTTATTTTTTGAAGTCTTATTATTTTTTATAACCTCATTTGCTGCATCAAGAATAATTTTTGTAGAACGATAATTTTCCTCTAGCTTAATTACCTCTGCATCTTTATAATCTTTTTCAAAATCTAAAATATTTCTTATATCTGCCCCTCTAAATCCATAGATACTTTGGTTTTCATCTCCAACAACACAGATATTTCTATATTTTTGTGCTATCTTATTTACAATCTTATATTGAATATTGTTTGTATCTTGATACTCATCTACCATTATGTATCTGAATTTCTCTTGTAGCTTTTCAAGTATCTCCTTATTCTCAAGAAGTTTGTATGTATTTGTTAGTATATCAGAAAAATCCATTCCGTTATTTTCTTTTAGAACTGCATTATATCTTTTATACACTTCAGCAATTATATTTGCATCTGCCTCATACTTAAAACTTTTTTCATACTCATCAGTTGATACACCATCTTCTTTTAACTTAGATATTCTTGAAACTATTTTACCCTCTGTTAAATCTTTATTTTTTATTACAAGTTGTTTCATTATTCCTTTAACAACTTTTTTTTGGTCATCTGTATCATAGATAGTAAAATTTGAGTCAAATCCTATTGCCTTACAATAAACTCTTAAAAGTCTTAATCCAAATGAGTGGAAAGTTGAAATCATCGCTCTTTTTCCATCTTCACCTATAAGATTTTCAACCCTTTCTCTCATCTCTTTAGCAGCTTTATTTGTAAATGTAACTGCAAGAATTGAGTATGGAGAAATTCCAAGCTCTTGTATCATATATGCTATTCTATATGTTATTGTTCTTGTTTTTCCTGAACCTGCTCCAGCAAGAATAAGAAGTGGTCCATTTACTTTAGCCCCTGCCTTTTTTTGTTCGGCATTTAATTTGTCAAGTATACTCATTTTCTCTCCTTAAAATTATCCATAAAAATTAATCATCTATTAAACAATCAACGTGTATCATAACCTCTTTTACCTCTTTAAAATCTGTTATGATTGATTCTTCCAAAGAGTCAGCAAGATTATGTGCCTTATATACAGTAAGATTTTTATCAACTCTTATATGAAGACTTAAAAATATTTTGTCCCCTGACCTTCTCATATATATGTCATGAACATTTTTTATATCTGTATTTTTATAAACATATTCCTCTATCTCTTTTATAAAATCTTCCTCTTGTTTATCAAGAATTATATTTGAAGTTTCAAAAAGTGTTGTTACTCCCTCTTTCAAAATAAGCCCAGCAACAACTATACTTACTATTGTATCAAATATAGGAAAAATGTAAATTGATAAAAGTATACCTATTATTACTCCTATTGAAGAAAAAACATCACTTTTACTATCTCTTGCATCAGCTATAAGGGCAACATTTTTTGTAGCCTTTCCAACTTTCATTTTATAAAAATACATTCCATATTTTACTATTATAGAAATAAGTGCTAGATAGATTGTAGAAAAAGCTGGAACTACTTTTGTTTCTCCATTAAAAAGTTCTAACACAGCACCTTTTCCAATTTCAAAAGCTGTGATTACAACAAAAAGTCCAACCATTATTCCAATTACACTTTCTATTTTCTCATGTCCATATGGGTGGTCTTCATCTTCAGGCATATTACTAAAATGAATACCTAAAAGAATAGCAGTAGAGCTTACAACATCAGAAAGAGAGTTTACCCCGTCAGCAACCAATGCATTTGATTTTCCTTTTATACCACCAAATATTTTTATTACTGCAAGAAAGATATTTAAAAGTATTGAGCCAAAAGCAACAATAGCTCCATCTTTTTTTCTATTTTGTTTTTCTTTTATATCTATTATAAGCTGTCCTTTTACATCTTTAAAAGAAAATTTTTTTAAAAAACTTTTTATATCTTCATTTGTACCCTTATAAATTATCACATCTTTTTTTATCTTATTCACATAACTTATAAAAAAGTTCATAAGTTTTGTTCCATAAGATTTATATCTTTCCTCTTTTTTCACAAATATTGTTTCAAGCACAACTTTTTTTCCTATATTAGTTACTGTAATATAACCAATCTTTTCTCCCTCACACTCACAAACAATATATTTTGCATCATCAAATATAGGTATAGATTTATCAAGTTTTTCATATTGTGAAATCTCTTTTTTTATTTCATCAGCCTCTACAATTTTATACATTGTCCACCTCTATATTTATAAAAAAAAGGAGAAGTTACCTTCTCCCTATGACTTCTTACTTTAGAGCCACAAACAAAGATAACTTTGAACCTATACCCGTAATCAATACCTTAGTGCTGCTTCCTTCCGAATCTGACACGGTTCGATACAATTACGCCATAAGCCTCCATCACCTCTATTTGTGACCTCAAAAATTATATCACATCTATTTTTCTTAGTCAATTAAAAAATTTTCTTAGAATGATTTTAAAAATTCATCTAGCTTATTTTTTAATTTCTTTTTCCCCTCTTTAAATTGATCTCCATACTTTTCTTTTAATTCTCTTTCTAGTTTTTTTAGTTCAGATACATCTGCTCCCATATAAATTCCAATTTCTTCAGCTATATCACTATCAATAGTAATTGTTCTTGAATCAGGGTCATATTTATATAATACTTCCATATTACCTATTCTATCTGAAACATTTCCTGTAATCTTATCAAGAGAATCCACATTTCCATCTAAAAATTCTTTTACAATATTTTCTTTATTAAGAATAATATTTTTTACATCAACTTCTCCTGAAATTTTTATTTTGTCTCCATCTAATATTATTTCTTGTTCTAAGAAAGCCATTCCTCTTACATAATTTGTTATCTCTTTCACTTGAGTTATATCAACATTTTCTATTTCAGTTGTAATTTTTCCTTGCATTTTATATAAGTTTATATTTCCTTCAATTTTTCCTGTTTCTCCACCTAAAAGACTATTAAGAGAAAAAGTAACAGCTTTGTTTGATTTAGTTTTATCAGTAGAAATTTCACTTACCATTCCTGAAAACTCTCTTCCAAAAAGATTTGTTGAAAGAGAAATATACCCGATTTCAACACTCCAATCCATATTTGAAGCTTCTTTTAACCACATTTGTATATTATTACTTAAAGCTCTATACTCTTTTATAATATCTAAAATATACTTCTCTGCATAACTTCCTATTGTATAATTTACATATCTGTTTAATACTGGAGTTGTAGCTGCTAAAAATATTTTTCTTGCTCTTTGCATTTCTTCTGCTCTTTCTACTGGAACATTTAAAAATGCTTTATAATTTTCTAAGACTGTTGCTATAAGAGTCTTTGCATCTTCATCAGAAATTCTTTCAACATTTGTTGAAACTACCTCTTGTCTTGCATTAAGAAGTGGTTGCATCACATTTTTTCTATCAGTTTTCATATTGAAGCTTACATCTTTTATGTCAACTCCATCCACTCTTATTTTTTTATTAAATAGTTCCTTATAATTTAATTTTGTTGTAATTTTTCCAATATGAATAATGTCATAAGCATCGTTTTCTCTACTTTCAACACCTACCCCTTTAAGCTCTAAAAGCTCTTTAAATACAGAGTAGTCCACTCCATAAATTCTTACATTTGTTCCTAATGAATTTGTTAATTCTTTTTCAAGAACATTTTTTATAACAGTATCCTTAAGACCAAAAAATGCCACTGCTAAAAACATAAGAAAGATTATAATACCATGTAATACTTTTTTCATCGTTGTCCCTCCTTGATTATATAAACTTTTTTACATTTATCCTTATTTTATTTTTTTTACTTTCACCTTTTATCTCTTCAAATTTAAATTTCCCAACTTTTTTTACTGTTAGGATATCCCCCTCCTTTATCTCTGCACTCTTATCTTTTTCCACATTGTAATTAAGAAGAATATTTCCTTTTTCTAATTCATCAACACTTTTTTGTCTTGAAAGCCCTGTTACAGATGAAACAAAACTATCAAGTCTTAAAGAACTCACAAGAAGTGTTTCTATTTTAAATTCACTTTGAGGAATCTCGTCCTCTGTAATTTTTTCAAATTTTACAGGAACGTTCCCTATTTTTTTTACTTCTTGTTCTATTATACCATATTTTTCGTCTACAATCACACCAAAACATATACTATTTTTTACAATCAAATCTCCCATTATCTCTCTTTTCATCCCAAGACTCATGATTGTTCCCAAAAAATCTTTATGATAAAGCTCACGAAACTTATTTTGTCCATCTATTTTAAAATATACAATGGGAAAATCAAAGCCATCTGTGTCATAATCTTTTGGAGCTATCATTACTATCTTTTTTTCTGAATCACCGTTTAAACCTTTACAAATAAATTTAAGTCCATTTATATTATTTTTTTCTAAAAAACTCCATATAACTGGGGGATAAAATTCCTTTGTAAATATTGGTGTCTCTATCTCCTCAACAAGTTCTATATCATTCCAAAGACTGCTTATCATATACTCATCATTATCTTTAAATAATTTTAAAAATGATTTTTTATCCATTTTTCTCTCCTTTATTTTTTATTAGATTAAATTTTATCATATTTCTATTAAAAAAAATATTTATTTTCTTCTTATATTTTATATATAAAAATGGTAAAATTTATGTAAGAAGATTTTTAAGTTTTCTGTTTTTAGCTTATTTTTACAAAGTATCAAGGAGGTTTTAATAAAATGAATTCAAATATTTTCTTAAAAAATAGGTCATACAGAACTTTTACAAACAAAACTCTTAGTAAAAATGAACTTTTAAAAATGATTGAAAATGCGAGAGTATCTGCAAGTTCAAGAAATAATCAATCAGTTAGATTTGCCCTTGTAGATTCAAAAGATTTATGTGATAAAATATTCCCTCTTACTAGGTGGGCTGGTAGTATTCCTTGGAATCCAACCAAAGAAGAAGCACCTCATGCTTATATAGCTCTTTGTCTTCCTAATGATATTCCAATAAATAAATGTCTTTTATATTTTGATATGGGAGTTGCCTCACAAAGCATACTTCTTACTGCCGTTGAAATGGGATATGGTGGTTGTATCCTTGGTAGTTTTGATAAAAATAGTGTACACGATCTTTTAAATATTCCACAAAATTATGATTGTGAAATTCTTATAGCCCTTGGAGAGCCTAATGAAATTTCAACTGTTGTTGATGCAGTTAATGGAGAAATAAAATATTATAGAGATGAGGAAAATAATCATCACTACGTTCCAAAACTTCCTCTAAATGAACTAATTTTATAAAAATTTATAATTTAATAAATGGAAATAAACTCTATATTATAGAATTTATTTCCATTTTTATTTTCTATAAAACTATCTGTAAGTATCTCTTTTCAATCTCATAATTTTCAGGATTATTTATTCTTGCCTTAACTGCTCTATAATATTTTTCTAACTGTGTTTCTTCAAATCCCCCAGTCTTATAGTCCACAATTAAAATTTTTCCTTTTTTGTTTCTATTAGGGAGCTTTATCATAAGTCTATCTATTCTATAAAGCTCACTATTTTCATCTGAATAGATTGAATATTCAGGATAGATATAATCCCACTCCCTTGAAAATATTTCACTATTTTCTAAAAGAAAATTTTTAATAACATCACTTTCAAGAATATTTTTTATATTCTCTCTGCCAAAAGAAGCACCATATTTTATAATTACATTTTTCTTTGCTATTTCTCTCTCATCTTCATCATTATAAATAAGATTTTCAAAAAAATAGTGAACAATATTTCCTATCTCTCTTTTTTCTTCTCTCTCTGTGTTGTATCTTAATTCTTCCTCTACAAGTTTTTCTCTATTTTCTAAAAGACTTTCCTCTTTATAAT
>JAHHTB010000059.1 GCA_020024855.1 Fusobacterium sp. | reverse complement strand
GGAAAATTTTTAAAAAAAGAGATTGTAGAAAAAATTTCAGAGACTAGTATAAAAATTAATAAAGAGATAAGTATAGCTATTGATAGAAATGGGAAAGTAGTAGATATAAATATAGGGGATAACTCTAGTGCAAAGCTTCCTAAGATTGAGATTAAAGAAAAAAGACTTAGTGGAGTTAGAATTATTCATACACATCCAAATGGGAATTGTAAACTTTCAGATGTAGATATTTCTGCTCTTATAGAATTACAACTTGATGCTATGATTGCAGTAGGTGTAAATAGTGATGGAGAAATTACAGGAATAGGAATCGCATTTTGTAATGTTGAAAATAATATTATAGGTTACGAGGAATATAGGGCAAATAATCTTGAAAGTATAGAAGATTATAGTTATCTAGATAAGGTAGCGGAGATAGAAAAAGCTTTAAGACTTAGAGAGGTTCAAGATGAAAATAAAGATTATGCGGTTTTAGTTGGAAGAGAGAGTATGGCAAGTTTAGAGGAACTTAAAGAACTTGCGGATGCTTGTGAAATAGAAACAGTAGATATAATTCTCCAAAAAGGAAACAATATAGATAAAAGTTTTTATATTGGAAAAGGAAAAGTTATAGAACTTGCAAGAGTAAAACAGATAAAAGGTGCAAATCTTATAATTTTTGATGAAGAACTTTCTGGAATTCAAATAAGAAACTTAGAAGATGCTATAGGTTGTAAAGTGATGGATAGAACATCACTTATTTTAGAAATTTTTGCAAGAAGAGCAAGAACAAGAGAAGCTAAAATACAAGTAGAATTAGCAGCACTTAGATATAGAAGTACAAGACTTATTGGATTTGGAACATCTTTATCAAGAGTAGGAGGCCTTGGAAATAGAGGACTTGGAGAAACTAAGCTAGAATTAGATAGAAGAAAAATTAAAGAAAATATTCATAATCTGAAAGAAGAACTTGAAAAAATCAAAAAAACAAGAGGAACTCAAAGGGAAAAAAGAGAAAAATCTGGAATGGGAAAAATTTCTCTTGTTGGATATACGAACGTAGGAAAGTCAACATTGAGAAATCTTATTGTAAGTACATATTGTAAAGAGAACAGTAACAAAACAGAAGATGTATTTGCAAAAGATATGCTTTTTGCCACATTAGATACTACAGTAAGAGTTGTAGAACTTTCGGACAAAAAGGAGGTAGCAATAGCTGATACTGTTGGATTTATAAGAAAACTTCCTCATGATTTAGTAGAGGCATTTAAATCAACTCTTGAAGAAGTAATTTTTTCAGATATTTTAGTTCATGTAACAGATGCACATAGTGAAAATCTTTTCCAAGAAATTCAAGTTGTAGAAAATGTTCTAAAAGAACTTGGTTGTCAAGATAAACCAACTATACTTGCTCTTAATAAATCAGAATTAGTTTCAAAAGAAAAAATGTTAGAAATAAAAGAAAAGCTATCTCATTATGAAATTATAGAAATAAGTGCAAAACAAAATAAGAATATTGATAAACTTCTTGAGATGGCAGTAACTAAATTACCTCAAACAATGAAAAAAGTAGAATATATTATACCTTATAGTGATACATCAGTGTCAGCTTATATTCATAATAATGGTATAGTTGAAGAAGAGGAATTTTTAGGGGAGGGAATAAAAATAGTTGCTGTTGTGGATGAAAAGGTTTATAATAAATGTAGAAAATATATACTTTCTGAATAAGAACAAGATAAAAAAATATTGAACAAAAGTAAAAAATATGATATACTCTTAACAATGTAAAAAAATAGGGAGGATATTAAGTGGATAGAGAGAAGTTCTTTAAAAAGAATAAAAATTATTTTAAAGATATTTTTTCAGGGTTTAGTATTTTTATATTTTCACTTAATTTACCAAGTATTTATAACAGTTTTTAATATTTTAGGAATAGAAGCTATAATAAAAGAATTATAGTTTTTATTCCTTTTTTTTATACAATACAAGGGAGGAAAAGATGAAAAGTTTCATATCTATCAAAGAATTTACCAAAAATGAGATTTTAGAAATTTTAAAAAGGGCAAAAGAGTTAAAGGAAACTCCAAATGTAGAACTTATTAAAGACAAAATAGCAGCGACACTATTCTTTGAGCCGTCAACAAGAACAAGACTATCATTTACATCAGCAAGTTTTAGAATAGGGGCAAAAGTTTTAGGATTTGATAGTCCAAGTGCAACATCTCTTAAAAAAGGTGAGAGTTTAAGAGATACAATAAAAATGACAGAAGGATATGCAGACGTAATTATAATGAGACATTTAAGAGATGGTGCAGCAAAATTTGCAGATGATGTTTCATGTGTTCCAATTATAAATGCAGGAGATGGAGCAAATGAACATCCAAGTCAAACACTATTAGATTTATTTACTATTCAAGAAGAACAAGGAAGAATAGATAATATAGTAACAGCATTTGTTGGAGATTTAAAATATGGTAGAACTGTCCACTCACTTGCAAGAGCACTGTCTAAATTTGAAGGACAAAAATTTTATTTTGTCGCTCCAGAAGAGATTCAAATTCCAGAAGAGATAACTCATGAACTTGATGAAAAAGGAATAGAATATAAATTAGTTTCTGATTATAAAGAAATACTTAAAGAAGTAGATGTTCTTTACATGACAAGAATACAAAAAGAAAGATTTGAAGATGAAGCTCTTTATGAAAGAATGAAAGGGATATATGTTATTTCAAAAGAGTCAATAGTTGGAAAATGTAAAGAGAATATGATAATTCTTCATCCACTTCCAAGAGTAGATGAAATAGATATAGATTTAGATGATACAAAACATGCATTATACTTTAAACAAGCTAAGAATGGTGTTCCAGTAAGAGAAGCAATGATTGGAACAGCTTTAGGAAAATTAGATATAAATTATAAAGAAAAAGAACAAAATGAAGTTGTGAAAAATAAAACAAGAGTATGTACAAATAATAATTGTATAACATCTTTTGAACAAACAGATAATAAAGTAGAAATAGTTAATGGAAGAAAATATTGTTATTATTGTGGAAAAGAAATATAGGTTTAGGGGGAAAAATGTTTTTAGAGGATTGTAAAGTTTTAGAAAATATCCATATTGGTGGTAATTATTATTTAATGAAATTAAAAGGGGAGAAAGTAATAGAGTCATCTTGTGCTGGACAATTTTTCATGCTTCAGTGTAAAAATGGAGCAACATTACTTAGAAGACCTATAAGTTTACACTATATTAATAGGAAGGAAAACGTTGTAGAATTTTATTATGAAGTAAAAGGAAAGGGGACAAAAGAATTTAGTTGTCTATCTGAGGGAGACATTATAAATATTCAAGGACCTCTTGGACATGGATTTACAACACAAGTTGAAGAAAAAACAATAGTTGTAGTTGGTGGAGGAATGGGAATAGCACCAATGAAATTATTAATAGAAAGTCTTTCTGAGAAGAACAAAGTTATCTTTATTTGTGGTGGAAGAAATGCAGAAAGCATAAAAATTTTAGAAAATATGAATCTAGAAAATGTAGAAACAATAATTACTACAGATGACGGTTCAGTAGGAGTAAAAGGAAATGTAACTATTCCTTTAAGAGAGATTTTATCTGAAAGAAAAATAGATGCAGTTTATACTTGTGGTCCTCATATTATGATGGAGTTTGTAGCAAAAACAGCTGAAGAATTTGGAGTATATTGTGAAGTATCTTTAGAAGAAAGAATGGCATGTGGAGTAAAAGCATGTGTAGGTTGCTCTATACTAACAAACGAAGGAATGAAAAAAGTGTGTCATGATGGACCTGTATTTGATAGCAGAGTAGTTATTGATGTTAATCCGAAAGAAACAGTTCCTTGTAGTTGTGGAAAGTAAATTGGGAAATAAATTAAGAGGTGAAAAGATTGAATAGATTAAAGGTAAATTTTTTAGGAGTTGAATTTGAAAATCCTATCGTAACATCATCAGGATGTTTTGGTTTTGGAACTGAGTTTAAAGATTATTGTGATCCAAATGTACTTGGAGGAATAACTTTAAAAGGATTAACTTTAGAACCTAGAACAGGAAATTTAGGAACAAGGATAGCTGAAACACCAAGTGGAATATTAAACTGTGTTGGACTTGAAAATCCTGGAATTGATTATTTTGAAAAAGAAATACTTCCAAGCTTAAAAAAAGAAGGAGTTAACAAAACAAATATAATCGTTAATATAAATGGAAGTAGTGTTGAGCAATATGTAGAACTTGCTAAAAGAGTTAACGAAATAGAAGAAATAGCTCTTGTGGAGTTAAATATATCTTGTCCAAATGTTAAAGATGGAGGAATGGCTTTTGGAGCTAATCCAGAAGTTGCAGGAAGAACAACAAGAGAAGTAAAAAAAGTTTTAACAAAGAAACCTCTTATAGTAAAACTTTCTCCAAATGTAACAAATATAGTTGAAATTGCAAAAATTGTTGAAGCTAATGGTGCTGATGCAATATCAATGATAAACACTCTTCTTGGAATGAGAATAGATACAAATACAGGAAAACCTATATTAGGAAACACAATGGGAGGACTTTCTGGACCAGCAGTAAAACCAGTAGCAGTAAGGATGGTATATCAAGTTGCTCAAAATGTAAATATTCCTATAATAGGAATGGGTGGTATAGCCTCATATGAAGATGCAGTAGAGTTCATTATGGCAGGAGCAACACTTGTATCTTTAGGAACAGCATTATTTCCAAATCCAGTGCTTCCAGTAGAAGTAAGAGATGGATTAGTAAAATATACAGAGGAACATAATCTTGAAAATATTCAAGATATAAGAGGAATAGCATTTAAGAAATTTAAAAAATAAGAAAAATTAAGGAAGAAATTTTGGGAGGAAAAATAAATGGTACAAGCAAAAGATAGAATGATAATAGCTCTTGATTTTCCAACAATGACAGAGGCTATAAAATTAGTAGAAAAAATAGGAGATGGAGCAACTTTCTATAAAGTTGGTCTTGAATTATTCTTAAATTCAAATGGTAAAATGGTAGAATATCTTGCAGGAAAAGGGAAAAAAATATTTTTAGATTTAAAATTTCATGATATTCCAAATACAACAGCAATGGCATCTGTTTTTGCTTCTAAAGAAAATGTATTTATGTATAATGTTCATGCAACTGGTGGAAAAAAAATGATGGCAAAAGTTGTTGAAGAAGCAAGAAAAATAGATGAGAAATCTCTTTTAATAGCTGTTACAATTTTAACAAGCTTATCACAAGAAGAAGTTAAAGAAACATTTATGACAGATGTAAGTATAAAAGAACTTGCAATGAATTTAGCAAGATTAGCTAAAGAAGCAGGAATGAATGGAGTAGTATGTTCTCCTTGGGAAGCAAAATATATAAAAGAAGCTTTAGGAGAAGAATTTAAAACTGTATGCCCTGGTGTAAGACCAGCATGGGCAGCAACAAATGACCAAACAAGAATAATGACACCAAAAAATGCAATGATGAATGGTTGTGATTTCTTAGTAGTAGGAAGACCTATAACTAAACATGAAGATCCAGCTCTTGCAGCAAAACTTGTTGTTGAAGAAATAGAAGAGGGATTAAAAGAGGCAGGAAAATGCTAATAAAAAATTGTAGATTAATCATTGATGGAATAGAACAAATCAAAGATATATTAATCGAAAATGAAAAAATAGTTTCAATAGAAGATGAGATATTAAAGAAAGATTGTAGTGAAATAATTGATGCAGAAGGAAGATACGTTATCCCTGGTGTGATAGATCCTCATGTTCATATGAGAGATCCAGGACTTACTCATAAAGAAGACTTTACAACAGGAAGTATGGCTTGTGCTAAAGGAGGAGTAACAACTTTTTTTGATATGCCAAATACAGTTCCAAATACAATAACTAAAGATAATCTTCTTGAAAAGAAAAAAACTCATATAGGAACATCGTATGTTGATTATGGATTTTGGTTTGGTGGAAGTAAGGTAGATAATCATACTGAAGTTGAAGAAGTTCAAAATGATGTTGTAGCAACAAAGGTTTTTATGAACGTTTCAACAGGAAATATGCTAGTAGAAGATGAAAAAGTTCTTGAAAATATATTTAAATCGTCTAAGTTGGTGGGAGTTCATGCAGAGGGAGAGATGGTTCAAAAAGCTATTTCAATTTCTGAAAAAACCAATGTACCAGTTTATCTTTGTCATCTTTCAACAGAAAAAGAGATAGAATATTTAAGAGAGGCTAAAGCAAAAGGTTTAAAAGTGTATGGAGAAGTAACTCCACATCATCTTTTCTTAAATGAAAAAGATGTAGAAAAAAATCCTCTTTTAAGAATGAAGCCAGAACTGAAAACAGAAAGAGATAATGAGGCTTTATGGGAAGGAATTTTAGATGGAACTATTGATACAATAGGAACTGATCATGCTCCTCATAGAATAGAAGAAAAAATTGAAAAACTTACTTTTGGAATTCCAGGAGTAGAAAATTCTTTGGAAATGATGTTAAAAGCTGTAAAATGTGATAAAATAAATTTTGAAAAACTTATAAAAATAATGAGTGAAAATACAGCTAAGATTTTTGGAATAAAAAATAAAGGAAAAATAGCATTAGGATATGATGCAGATTTAGTAATAGTTGATATGACTACAGAAGAAATTATATCAAAAGATGATGTTATTTCAAAATGTGGTTGGACACCTTATGAAGGCCTTGAAAAAGGGGGAAAAATAGTTACTACAATAGTTAGAGGGAATGTAGTATTTAATGATGGTAAATTTGTTAATAAAATTGGTAAGGAAGTGATATAAAAGATGAGTACAAACAGAGCTAAAGAAGTAGCAAAATCATTATTAGGTGTAGGAGCAGTAAGATTAAATGTAGCAGAACCATTTACATTTGTATCAGGAATAAAAAGTCCAATATACTGTGACAACAGAAAAATGATAGGGTATCCAGAAGAGAGAAAAGCTGTAGTTGATGGATTTATAGAAGCATTACAAGGAAAAGAATTTGATGTATTAGCAGGAACAGCAACAGCAGGAATTCCATGGGCAGCATTTATAGCTGAAAGATTAAATGTACCTATGGCATATATTCGTAGCGAGAAAAAAGATCATGGTGCTGGAAGACAAATAGAAGGTGCAGATTTTGAAGGGAAAAAAGTAATAGTTATAGAAGACTTAATTTCTACAGGTGGAAGTTCTATAAAAGCAGTAGAAGCAGCAAGAGAAGCAGGGGCAAAAGATGTAGAAGTTGTAGCTATATTCTCTTATGAGTTTGAAAAAGCTATAACAAACTTTGCAGCGGCAGGAATTCCATGGGTAAATCTTTCAGATTTTACAACTTTAATAGGTGTGGCAACTGAACAGAAATATCTAACTGAAGAAGAAAAAGAAATTGCTTTAAAATGGAATAAATCTCCTAATACTTGGGGAAGAGAATAATAAAAAAAGAAAGAGCTGTTGAATTTCAACAGCTCTTTCTTTAAAATGATAATCCACCAGAAACAGGAATAGTAGCCCCAGTAATGTAAGAAGACTCATCACTAGCTAAGAATAATGCAACATTTGCAACATCTTCTTTTGTTCCCATTCTTTGTAAAGGAACTCCACTTAAAATTCCTTCAACAGCTTTTTCAGATAATTTATCAGTCATAGGACTTTGAATAAATCCAGGTGCAATACAGTTAACTCTTATTTGAGCTCCTTTTCTTGCAAGTTCTTTTTTCCAAGTGTTACTCATAGCAATAACTCCTGCTTTTGTTGCAGCATAGTTAGTTTGTCCGATGTTACCATATAAACCAACTACAGATGAAAGAGTTATAATAGAACCTTTTTTATGTTTAGTCATAACAGGTGCAACAGCTTGAGTAACGTTGAATACACCTTTTAAGTTTATATTTATAACAGCATCCCATTGAGCTTCACTCATTCTAACAAATGGAGCATCTTGTGTTATACCAGCATTATTTACAAGAATATCAATTGTTCCAAATTCGTCAACTATCTTTTTAATAAGTGCTTTTATTCCTTCTCTATCTGTAACGTTTAGGATTTCTCCTCTAACATTTTCTTGTTCAAATTCACAAGGGTTAATATCACAAGATATAACCATTCTTGCTCCTTCAGCAGCAAATCTATCAACTATTGCTCTTCCAATTCCCATAGAACCACCAGTTACAAGAGCAACTTTTCCTTCTAATCTATTCATTAGGACCTCCTAAATATATTTTAAAATTTTTATAATTACATATGTAATTATAAAGAAATTATTAATCTAAGTCAATATAAATATTTTTTATTTTGCTAATCTATAAATAGTTTCAACAAATAAAGGTAAAAGTGTATCAAGTGTTTTAAGGTCAATGCACTCATTTTTTTGATGCATAGAATCTGGAGTATCTTTTAAAAGAGCACCAAATGCCACACAATTACTTACAGCTTTTGCATAAGTACCTCCACCAGTTGATATAGGTTGACTTTCCATGTCTCCCGTCATATCTTGATAAACTTCCATTAAAGTTTTTACTAAGAAATTATCTTTAGGAACATATAAAGGTTTTTCTTCTTTTAAAGGCTCAAAAGTTAAACCATATTGATTAAGTGTAGAGAAAAGTTTTTCTTTTATATCTTTAGCTTCAAAAGTAACAGGGTATCTCATATCCATAGAAACAATAAGTTCTCCATTTTCTATATAACATTTTCCAAAGTTAATAGTAATTTCTCCAGATGGTTCATCTATAAGATTTAATCCAAGTAATTTACCATTAAATTCCATTTGAATTTTTTCATTGAAAAACTTAACCATTTCTTTAAGTCCACTTTCTGTTATAGATAAATTTCCTAGGAAAATCATAAGAGCAGAAAGAGAATTGTATCCTAAAGAAGGATGAGCAGCATGAGCAGCAATTCCTTTAGAAGTAAGAACAACTTTATTTTCTAGAATTTCAAAGGAAATTTTATTTTCTTTGTTTTTATTATAAATAGGAAGTTCTTTTTCTATTACTTCTTTATATGAAATAGGAAGAGAAATAGTTGTTGTTTCAGGTACGGCATTAAAAACATTTCCTGCTTTAACAAAAATATCTGCATCAGTTTTGATTTTAAGTAAACCTCTTAAAATTCCTTTTTCAGCAAAAGTAACAGGGAAACCACTATCAGGAGTAAAAGAAACAACAGGGTGTGGCATTTGAAGTTTTCCAAAATAGTGATTCATACATCCCCAACCAGTTTCCTCGTTTGCTCCTAATATCATTCTTACTTTTCTTTTTAGAGGGATACCAGCATCTTTTAGAGCTTTCATAGCATAAAGGCAAATCATCATAGGTCCTTTATCATCAAGAGTTCCTCTACCATACATCTTATTGTCAACTATTTCAGCTCCGTAAGGATTAAAGTCCCAACCATTTCCTTCAGGAACTACATCAACATGTCCTAGAATTCCAACCATTTCTTCTTGATTATCATTTCCAAAATCAATGTGTCCTGCATAGTTGTCAAAATTTTCAACTTTGAAACCTAATTTTTCTCCAACAGAAAGAAAATGCTCTAGAGCTTTAGCAGGTCCTTCTCCAAAGGGCATACCAGGTTTATCTTCCTCCTCAACACTTTTAATTCTAATAGATTCTTGAAGAGATTTTATAAGTTCATCTTTATATTTTAAAACTTCTTTGTGTAAATCCATTTTATCCTCCTTGTTATTTTTAAAAAAGGACAGTAAGGATTACTGTCCTTTTATCTTATATTAAATTTTACAAATATAAGCTTTTTATGTCAAGTATCAAGCTTTTGTAATTAATAATTTATATGGCGGAAATGTACAGGAATCGAACCTGCCAACGAAATTAATCGTCAAAACAGTTTTGAAGACTGCTGAAGGCACCAGCCTTCCCACACTTCCAAATTTAAAATATATTTTAATTATATCATATTTTAAATTTAGATAAAAATAAAAAATATAGAGGTAAAAAATAACCAGATGGAAATTTTAAGGAAAAATGCTATAATAATTTTAAAGAAAGAAATAATAAGGAGGATGTAATGAGATACATCAGCGATGAAAAAGAATTAAGAAAAATAGCAATTTATACAAATATAGATAGTATTAAAGAAAAATTAGAAAAAAATTTTCATAAAGAAGAAGTAGAAGTTTTAGAAGACGATAGAATATTTGTTTCAATAATAGATTCTAGTGAGCCTTTTTCAACAAAAAGCACTTTAAACTCAGAAGTGATATTTGATGTTACAGGTGGGTATCCGAATTCTAAGCAAAGAGTTTATAAAGGTGTTAATAAATCTTCTCTTGCAAAAGCTGATTTATGGCTTGAAGTAATAATGAGTTTATTTTCTGTGGAAATATCTGCAGATAAATTAGATTTACCAGCTTATTTAGATGAACTTGAAAAATATCAAAAAATGGATATAAAAAAATATATATTAACAGAAGAAATGATAAAAGATTTAGAAGGATATGAAGAATTACCAAAATCAAAAATAAATCACCAAAGATTTATTTATACTGTTATAAATGGATATATAATATTTCCTGTAAAATCAAAAGAAGCTATAATAAAAGGAATGGAATGGAAATATGGAATAAAAGCATTTCAGAAGACATGTAAATACATGTTTGATAAAAAAGATGTTTCATTAGGATATGTATATGAAATAAAAAAAGAAATATAGTTATTTAAGCAATTATTAAA
>JAHHTB010000058.1 GCA_020024855.1 Fusobacterium sp. | reverse complement strand
TCAAATGTAATAACCTTAAGATATGGATTTAAAGATAAGAGATTATCTGATAGTGAACTTTCAAAATATGCTCAAAAAGAGTATGGAAAAGATACTAATTCTCTTACAAACCAAGATATAAATCATATTAGAAGTATTATTGAAAATAGAAACTCAGCAGCTTTCAATCTTAATAGTGTAATGGATAATAAAGTAAACTTTGGAGACTATAGAAGAAGTTTTGATGCAAGACTTACTCTTGAAAGTAAAGATGATAGAAGACATCAAGAGGATTATTGGGGATCAATATCAAATCTTGAAGCAGCAGTATTCTATTCACAAAATAGAACAGGATTAGGATATACATTTACACAAGAAGCTGACTATATAGGAGATAGAACAAATCCTGATAACTGGAAAGTAACAGAAAGAGAGCATGAATTTAGTTTCCATACAAAACTTGGAAAACCAAGTGAGGGTTGGAGATTAAAAACATATATTGAGTTTTATGATAATATTGATACTTCATATGGTGATGGAACTGGAAGAAGGTTTTTCGATGGTATTGGAGTAGAAATAGGTAAAGAGATGGGATACTATGAATGGTCAGTTGCTTATATGAGAGAGTATAGTATCACAACTCGTGATTATGAATGGAAGACAGCACTTCAATTTACACTTCTTACATTCCCAGAAAAGAGATTATTTGGTCTTGGAGCTAAGGGAGGAAGTGCAAAAGGAGAACAAACAAAACCTGATGTTCATGTGTTTAATGGAATAAAAATTGAAGAAATAGATTAAAAAAATAACTAAGGAGAAGATATACCATGAAAGTAAAGTTAATAGATGGAAGTATAAAAGAATTTGAAAATGCAGAAAACATGTTTGTAATAGCAAAAAGTATAAGCAATTCACTTGCTAAAAAATCAGTTGCTGCAAAAATAGATGGAGAATTAAAAGATATGTCTTATATCTTAGATAGAGATGCAGAGGTTGAATTTATAACTGCAGATTCAGAAGAGGGAGAACACATAATAAGACACTCAGCAGCTCACTTAATGGCTCAAGCTGTTGTTAAATTATTCCCAGGAACAAAAGTAACAATAGGTCCAGCTATTGAAAATGGATTCTACTATGATTTCGATCCATTAGTTCAATTTGTACCAGAAGATTTAGAAAAAATAGAAGCAGAAATGAAAAAACTTTCAAAAGAAGATATAAAAATTGAAAGAATTGAAATGTCAAGAGAAGATGCTATAAAGCATTTTGAAGAATTAGGAGAAAACTATAAAGTAGAAATAATAAAAGATATAGCTAAAGGAGAAATGCTTTCTTTCTACAAACAAGGAGAGTTTATGGATCTTTGTAGAGGACCTCACGTTCCTTCTACATCTTACATAAAAGCATTTAAATTAAAATCTCTTGCTGGAGCATACTGGAGAGGAGATTCTAATAATAAAATGCTTCAAAGAATTTATGGACTTGCTTTTGCTGATGATAAAAGATTAAAAGATTACTTAAAATTCTTAGAAGAAGCTGAAAAAAGAGATCATAGAAGATTAGGAAAAGAACTTGAGTTATTCTTTGTAAGTGAATATGGACCAGGATTCCCATTCTTTATGCCTAAAGGAATGGTACTAAAAAATACTCTTATAGATTTATGGAGAAAAGAGCATAGAAAAGCTGGTTATGTAGAAATTCAAACTCCTGCAATGCTAAATAGAGAGTTATGGGAAACTTCAGGACACTGGTTTAACTATAAAGAAAATATGTATACAACATCTATTGATGAAACAGATTTCGCTATTAAACCAATGAACTGTCCAGGTGGAATATTAAACTATAAAAATAAAATCCACTCATATAAAGATTTACCAGAAAGAGTTGGAGAGTTAGGACACGTTCATAGACATGAGTTTTCTGGAGCATTACATGGATTAATGAGAGTAAGAGCATTCACTCAAGATGATGCTCACATTTTTATGACTCCAGATCAAATAGAACAAGAAATAATAGGAGTAACAGAATTAATAGATAAATTCTATAAAGGAATTTTTGGATTTGACTACAGCATAGAATTATCAACTAGACCAGAAAAAGCTATAGGTAGCCAAGAAATTTGGGATAGAGCAGAAGCAGGACTTGAAAATGCTCTTAAGAAAATGGGAAGAGAATATAAAGTTAACCCAGGAGATGGAGCATTCTATGGACCTAAATTAGATTTTAAAATTAAAGATGCTATTGGAAGAACTTGGCAATGTGGAACAATTCAATTAGATTTCAATCTTCCAGAAAGATTTGATATAAACTATATTGGTGAAGATGGAGAAAAGCATAGACCAGTAATGATTCATAGAGTTGTTTATGGATCAATAGAAAGATTTATTGGAATCTTAATAGAACACTTTGCTGGTGCATTCCCAATGTGGCTTGCTCCTACTCAAATAAAAATCTTAACTATAAATGAAGATGTAGTTCCTTATGCAAAAGAACTTAAACAGATTTTAGAAGATATGGATTTAAGAGTAGAACTTGATGATAGAGCAGAATCTATTGGATATAAAATAAGAGAAGCAAATGGAAAATATAAAATACCTATGCAATTAATAATTGGTAAGAATGAAGTTGAAAATAGAGAAGTAAATGTAAGAAGATTTGGATCAAATGAACAAGTTTCGATGAAGTTAGATGATTTTTTAAAATATGTTATTGAAGAATCAAAAATAAAAATTAATAACTAATAATTTTGTAGCTCCATATTTTAATATGGAGCTATTTTTTTAGAAAATAAAAAAATATGTACAAAAATTTAATAAAAATGTATAATATAAAAAGCAAATTTTTCATTATAATGAAAAAATGTAAAAAAATAATATATAAATATGAAAAAATTATTTACAAGGAATAGAAAAATAAAATAAATAGGAGGATTTATGAAAATAATAATTGTTGGTGGTGTAGCTGCAGGAATGTCAGCAGCAGCAAAAGCAAGTAGACTTAATAAAGAAGCTGAACTTGTAATTTATGAGAAAACTGATATTGTTTCTTGGGGAGCTTGTGGACTTCCATATTATGTTGGAAACTTTTATGAAGATCCAAATAATATGATAGCAAGACCTGTTCATAAATTTTTAGAAGCAGGAATGAATATTAAAATTAAGCATGAAGTTATTAAAGTTGATGCAGAGAAAAAAGAAATAACTGTAAAAAATTTAGTAACAGGAGAAATATTTAATGATAATTATGATAAGTTAATGATTGCAACAGGAGCTCATGCAATTATGCCACCTATCAAAAATCTTTCAACAAAAGGTGTATATACATTAAAAGATTATTCTGATGGAATAATTTTAAAAGAAGAAATGATGAAAGAAGAAAATCAAGAAATAATAATAGTGGGAGCTGGGTATATTGGAATAGAAGTTGTTGAGGCTGCTAAAAATCTTGGAAAAAGAAATGTAAGACTTATTCAACTTGGAGATAGAGTTTTAATGGAAAGTTTTGATGAAGAAATAACAGATGTGATGGAAGAGGAGATCAGAAGTCATGAGGGAGTAAATCTTCATTTAGAAGAGAGTGTTCTTGAAATCATAGAAGAAGATGGAAAAGTAAAAGGTGTAAAAACAAATAAAGGTGAATATGATGCAGACCTTGTTGTAATAGCAACAGGAGTAAGACCAAATACAGAATTTTTAAAAGATACAGGAATTGAAATGTTACCAAATGGTGCTTTAGTAATAGATGAGCATGGAAAAACAAGTATAGATTCCATTTATTCAGCAGGAGATTGTGCAACTGTTTACCATCTTGTAAGAGAGGAAAATGTATTTATTCCACTTGCAACAACAGCAAACAAAATAGGAAGAGTTGTTGGAGAAAATCTTGCTGGAGTTGAAACTGTATTTAAGGGAACTTTAGGTTCAGCAGCTGTAAAAGTTATGGATATAGAAGCTGGAAGAACAGGAATTACAGAATCGGAAGCTATTAAAAAAGGAATAAATTACAAAACAGTATTTATAAAAGATAAAAATCAAACTAATTACTATCCTGGACAAGAAGATATTTTTGTTAAATTAATTTATAATGCTGAAACAAGAATCATTTTAGGAGCACAAATTGTTGGTAAAAAAGGAGCAGTATTAAGAGTAGATGCTCTTGCAACAGCGATATATTCAAGATTAACAGTAGATGAAATAGGAATGATGGATTTTTGTTATGCTCCACCTTTTGCAAGAACTTGGGATGTAATGAACGTAGCAGGAAATGTGGCAAAATAAATAGCACTTAATAAAAATTAAGATAAAGAAGAGGAGAAGATTTTATGAACAATGTATTTTTTAAGGAGTTTTTAAAGGTTAGTGATATAAAAACGATAATATTTTTAGCTATCCTTGTAGTAATTCTTTTTGGGTTAAATAAATTGCCTAAAAAGAAATTTAGTTTTTCAGCAAAAGTTATGATTGCCACAGTAGTAGGATTAATTTTAGGACTTGTTATTCAATTTGTAGCTGGTTTCCCAAATAATCCAATGGAATTAACTTTCGTAGCAGAAACAACTTTATGGTATAGTTTACTTGGTGGAGGATTTATATCTTTAATTAGAATGCTTGTTATACCATTAGTAATGGTTTCTATTATTCATGTTATTATCAACATGAAAGAAGATGCAAAATTAGGAGATTTAGTAAAAAGAACTCTTGTAATAACACTTACAATGGTTGCAGTTTCAGTTACTCTTGGAATTTTTTTAGGAAAAATATTTAATGTTGGTCATGTTGAACAAGCAATAGTATCAGCAAATGGTGTAAGTAAAATAAGAGAAGTTAAGAACATAGTAGATACTTTAAAGGCTCTTATTCCAGCGAACCCAGTTGAAGCAATGGTAAACTTAAATATAGTAGGACTTGTAATTTTTTCTGCTATAGTCGGAGTTGCTGCAAAGAGAATGTCTAAAAAATATATGGATATTGTAAGTCCTTTCTTTGGTCTTATAAATGCTATGCAAAAAATAATAGTATCTATGGCAATGAGTATAATTAAATGGATGCCTTTAGCAGTAGTTCCATTATTAGCAAATACAATAGCACAAAAAGGAATTGGAGCAATAGTTGAAGTAAGTAAATTTATCCTAGTTTTATACTTAGCAGTAGCTTTAATGTTTGTGTTACAAATGGTAGCAGTAGCGTTATTTGGATTAAATCCTATAACTTATGTAAAAAAATGTGTATCTCTTTTAATTCTTGCTTTCACATCAAGATCAAGTGTAGGATGTTTACCTGTAACAATTGCAACTTTAACTAATAAGTTAGGTGTAAGCGAATCAACAGCAAGTTTCGTTGGAAGTTTTGGAACAACAGCAGGAATGCAAGGTTGTGCAGGAATATTCCCAGCATTAACAATAGTATTTGTAACAAATATGAGTGGACATGATGTAGATTTAACTCTTATTGTTATGTCTATAATAGTTGTTTCAATCAGTTCATTAGGAATTGCAGGAATTCCAGGAACTGCTACAATGGCAGCATCAGTAGGTCTTTCAGGAACAGGATTAGCATCTTTATTCCCACTTGTTAATCCAATATTAGCAATAGATCCTATCATAGATATGCCAAGAACAATGCTTAATGTTATAGGTTCTGTAACAAATGCATTAATGGTTGATAAATCTTTAGGACAAATAAACCTTTCTATTTATAATGATCCTCATGCAGGAAATGAAACAACAGCAACAGAAGAATTTGAATAGTAAATAATATAAAAACGGCATTTTCAAAAATGAAAATTGCCGTTTTTCTTTATTAAAGATTAAATTTCTTTTTTCCAAGTGGAGTTAGTAGAGAACCAGTTCTTCCAACTCCAGAAGAAACAAAACCATCTTTTTTCATATTTTCAAGTATTTTTCTAATTTTTGCTTCTGATAGAAAAATATTTTTATTTTTTAATTCATCAGAGATAACTTTTCTACCACAAGATTTACCTTTTTTTTCTAAATTAATCATAATATTTGCAATTTCATGAAGGATATTTTTACTTTTATAAATATTTAAAGAAGTATTTTCATTAATTTTAAAGATACTACTCATATTTTGTGGGAACATTTCAGGTTCAATTATAGTTTCCCCAAGACAACCAAAATATTCTATACAATTTCTAAGTTCTCTTATATTTCCAGGCCAACTATAATTTTCAAGAAGATGTTTTGATGCAGTTGTAAATATAAAATCAAAATCCATTTCTTGTTTAAAATCATCAATTAAAAGATAAAGATCATCTATTCTATCTCTTAAGGAAGGCAAAGTTATAGGAAGAGTATTAAGTCTATAATAAAGGTCTTGTCTAAAAGTTTTATTATCAACAAGTTCTACTAGATTTTCATTAGAGGCAGCGATAATTCTAACGTCTATTGGAATCATCTCATCACCACCAACTTTTATAATCTCTTTTTCTTGAATAACACGAAGAAGTTTAAATTGAAGATTTTTACTCATTCCTTCAATTTCATCAAGAAAAAGAGTTCCATTATTTGCAATTTCAAAAAGCCCTGTTTTCCCTCCTTTTTTAGCTCCAGTAAAAGCTCCTTCTTCGTATCCAAAAAGTTCACTTTCAAGAAGAGAGTCAGCAAGGGCAGCACAGTTTATAGCAACAAAAGGCTTATCTTTTCTAGCTGAAAAATTATGTATTGAGTGGGCAAAAAGTTCTTTTCCAGTTCCACTTTCTCCAGTTATGAGAACAGCGGAGTTAGATTTTGCCATTTTTTTAGCTCCCTCTTTTATCTTTAATACATTTTTACTTTTTGTAATTATAGAATCAAAATTATATCTAGCAATATGTCCTTTTTTTAGAATTTTATTCATATTATTTGTGATTATTTCATCTTCAGGATTTGCTTTACTAATAATCCCTATTCCAGCAAGATACACTCCATGTTTTACAATAGGTACAACTTTAAGATTAAATTTTATACCAGAATCAGAAAGAAACAAAGATGTTTTAGAAATTTCATCTCTTGCAGCTTGTTCAAAGATATTACTTTGAAAAATATTAATAGTAGGTTTATAAAGTAGATAGATTCTACTTTTTCCTAAAAAATCACAAGCTTTTTGATTACACATTGTAATATTATTTGTTTTATCAACAAGAATTACTCCCTCATTTGAAAGTTTGAGAAGAATATTAAATTGTTGTGTAGCAAGTTCCATCTTAGAGATAAGAGACTCAACACCTGTATTATTTTCTGAAATTTCATCAAAATAATTTATAAGTCTATCGGTTCTTAAAAGATATTCACAATCTGTAAAAGAGATTATCTCAAGCAAAGTATTAGTATCAAGAACTCTATTTCCTATATCAATTATTTCTTTTCCAACTGGAACAAACTGAGTTTCTCCAGGAGTAATAGCTAAAGGAATATCTTCATATTTTTCTTTACAACCAGGGTAATATGAAAAGAAAGAAATATTATTTATACCCTTTTGATGTAGAAGTACAATAGATTCTTCACACATTGATTTAGTAGAATTTACAAGAAGAGCCTTTGTACCAAAAGGAAGTTTTTTTAATTTTTCAACAATAGTATTTTTTATAGTAATAGTTCCATTAACAATATGTTTATCCTTTGGAATATATCTTAAGACTTCATTATGAGTATCAAAAGATATAGTAGTAATAAGAAAAATATCTTCTGTTTTTGGTGAGTAAGCTGTTCCATCTTCAGTTGAATATGTATAGAGCTCAACAGCACCAGCAAAAAAATATTCAAGTTGTTTTTTATAAAAAACTCCAACATCTTTACCAGCTGAAATTATTGCAATTTTTAAAGAAATTTTAAAACACCTCCGTAATAATATAGAAAATATTTAAATAAATTATTATATATTTTACAATATATTTTATAAAAATAGCAACAAAAATAGGTTAATTTAACCTATTTAACCTAAAAAAACAGGTTTTTGAAATAAAAAGCCAATAAAAAATAAAAGATAGAATTTTGAATATCTTAATATATGTAGTCTTATAAATAAAGTTTTTTATGGCATGAAAATTGCTAACACATAATTATGTAATAAAAATGACTTTTTATTCTTAAATAAAACTTTTTATTTTGTAATAATCTAATTAAGGAGAAGTGAAATGAAATATAATTTTAATGAAAAAATTGATAGGAGAGGAAATCATTCAGCTAAATGGGAGGAAATAGGAAATAAATTTATATCTAATGATTTATGGCCTATGTGGATAGCTGATATGGATTTAAAAACAGCTCCAGTAATAATTGATGCAATGAGAGAAAAACTTGAGCAAGGAATTTTTGGTTATGTGTACAGACCAGTATCTTATTATCAAAGTGCAGCTGATTGGATTGAAAGAAGATTTGGTTATAAAATTGATGCCAAAACTTTAATTAATAGCCCAGGAGTAGTTCCAACACTTTCTATTTTAGTAAGACTTATGACAAAAGAAGATGAAAAAGTGCTTATTCAAAGTCCTGTATACTATCCATTTTCAAGTGTAGTTAAAGAAAATAATAGAGAGCTAGTAGTAAATGAACTTATAAAAGATGAAGAGGGATATTACACAATAGATTTTGAAGACTTTGAAAAGAAAGTAGCAGATGAAAAAGTAACTTTATTTATTATGTGTAGTCCTCATAATCCAGTTGGAAGAGTTTGGAAAAGAGAAGAATTAGAAAAAATGTCAGAGCTTTGCTTAAAATATAATGTAAGAGTTATTGCTGATGAAATATGGAGAGATATTATAATGCCAGGATTTAAACATATTCCTGTTGCATCACTTAGTAAAGAAATAGAAAATAATACTATAACATGTTTCTCACCAACAAAAACATTTAATATAGCTGGACTTCAAGCATCATTTGCAACTTTCCCAAGAGAAGAGGAATGGAAAATGGTAGATGAAGAATTAGGAAGACTAGATGTAAAAAGAAATAGTCCATTTAGTTTAGTTGGATTTGAAGCAGCTTATACAAAAGGTGAAGAGTGGTTAGAGGAACTTTTAATTCATTTAGATGGAAATATGGACTATGTAGTAAATTTTGTAAAAGAAAGAATACCTGAAATAAAAGTGAGAAAATCTGAGGGAACATATTTAATGTGGCTTGATTTCTCAGGACTTGGAATGACAAAAGAAGAACTTTCACTATTTATGCAAAAAGAAGCAAAGATTGCTCTTGATGATGGTTTTTGGTTTGGAGAAAATGGAGCTGGATTTGAGAGAATGAATATAGCATGTCCTAGATATATGGTTGAAGAGGGAATGACTAGAATAGAAAAAGCAATAAGTGTATGGAGAAACAAATAAATAAAACTTTAATAAAAAATAGGGGGTAAATTTCATGTCAAAGGAGAACAAAAAAGGTCTTGGAGGAATTTCATTTCTTCCACTATTCATTTTTTTAGGGTTGTACATAGGTAGTGGAATATTTTTTTCAATAAAAGGGTCAAAGTCACCATTTAATCAATTTCCACGTCATGTAGCTTTGTTTATAGCTATTGGAGTAGCAGTTCTTATGAATAAAAGTAAAACTGTAGAAGAAAAAATAGAAGTTTTTTCTAAAAATGCAGGGTCATCTGGAGTAATGATAATGGGTCTTATCTATTTACTTGCAGGAGGATTTTCAGGAGCTGCAAAATCAATGGGTGGTGTAGAATCAGTAGTTAATTTAGGTCTTACTTTTATACCTTCAACATTTATAGTGCCAGGAATATTTTTAATTTCTTGTTTTATAGCAACAGCTATGGGAACATCAATGGGAACAATGGCAGCTATGGCACCAATTGCAGTTGGAGTTGCAGCAAAAAGTAATATTGATGTTGCCATAACTTTAGCAGCTGTTATGGGAGGAGCATATTTTGGAGATAACCTTTCAATTTTATCAGATACAACAATCTCTGCAACAAGGGGAGTAGGCTGTGAAATGAAAGATAAATTTAGAATGAACTTTTTAATAGCAATTCCTGCAGCTCTTATAACAATTATACTTTATACAATTTTAGGTAAAGCAGGAGAAATAGAAGGGGATTTAACTTTCCATT
This sequence comes from Fusobacterium sp., assembly GCA_020024855.1. Lineage (GTDB taxonomy): Bacteria > Fusobacteriota > Fusobacteriia > Fusobacteriales > Fusobacteriaceae > Fusobacterium_B. The sequence continues at coordinate 828 of JAHHTB010000058.1, read as the reverse complement.
TTATAAAAGTTGTACCTTATATTCTTGTACTAGTAGGAGCTCTTGCTGGTGGAAATGTTGTTCTAGTTCTTATGGGAGGAATAGTTCTTTCAGGAATAGTTGGAATAGTAACAGGAAGTGTTGAGTTTTTACCATTCATAAAAGCTATTGGTGGTGGAATGGAAGATATGATGGGAATAACAATTGTAGCTATTTTAATTGCTGGTATAATAGGAGTTATTAAAGAAAATGGTGGAATCGACTGGCTTATTGAGAAGATAACTTCAAAAGTAAAAACAAGAAGTGGTGCTGAGTATGGAATTGGAGTTTTAGCAGGTTCACTATCTGCTGCTCTTGTAAATAATACAGTTGCAATTATTATATCTGCTCCAATAGCAAAAGAAATTGGTTCAAAATATCATATTGCTCCTAAAAGACTTGCTAGTTTGATTGATATATTTGCTTGTGGTATATTAGCACTTTGTCCACATGATGGAGGGATGTTAATAATGACAGGAATGGGACATGTATCTCCTATTGAAATATTAAAATTTGCTTATTATCCAGTATTTTTAATATTAGCAACATTAATAACTATAAAATTTGGATTGTTAAGAACTAAAGAGGAAAAAGAATTTGCTCGTATAGCAAAAGAAAAACACGAATCAATATCAGAAATATAAAAATAAAAAACCTGAGATTTTAGTCTCAGGTTTTTATCTTCTTATTAAGTTTCGTATATGAAATTTAATAAGAAGATTATTTTTTTCTTGAAAAGCATAAAAATTAATATTTTCAAGGAAAAATTGAAAATATATAAAAAATAGTTTCATATATAAAATTTTTTTC